>SLGS01000156.1 GCA_007136565.1 Clostridia bacterium
AGAAAATCCGCGGACTCCGAGTCCCGGGGAATACCGAGATTGCGAGATCGCCGATTTGCCCCCAGGTCGCGACCGTCGGCTAAAGCCTCTCCCTGTGGAAGATGCACTACGGTGGCGCCCGCAGATCGACAGACCCTCAGGAGTTTCTCGATCACGGGAATGGTCTCCCGGGTGCGTCGGACGAAGTCGTCCAACTCCTCCCCCGCTCCCGCGGCCCTGGCCCTAGAAATCAATTTCCCGTGGGCATCCCCCGCGAACCTCTGGCAATTCATGAGCAGCAGTGCCGTTCGACCGGGATCCAGGACGGGTTCGACGGGAGCGCCGAAAATGGCACTGTACGGGTCATCATCACTCCAGTTATCCGCACCCGCGGGAGGACACATCTCGGGTACCATTCGGGGCTCGAACGACGCGAATTCGCCCAAGACGGCATCGGTGTCCGTCGAGCGCACTATTCCCCCGACCATTCGCTCGAGGGCGCCGCGATGGGCCCCCGGCGAGGAGTCCGCGCAGGCATCGTCGACGACAGTCACGAAGTAGCCGAGGTCGGCGGCGTCGCGAACGGCGCTCTCGACGCATCCTCCGGTGGAAATCCCCGTCATCACCAGGTGACGCATACCCATGGCCCTTAGTATCACGTCGAGGTTGGTCCACGGGAACACCCCGGAGGAGGACTTGTTTATCACTATCTCGTCTTCGATGGGCCGCACCTCGGGGAGAAACTCCGCTTCCTTACTATCGCTGGGGACAAAAAGCCCCCTCACTCGCTGTTTGAGCCCGACGTCCCGGCAGTCGCGGGTGAGCTCGGCAACTCGGACGTGGATAACCTCGATCCCTTTCGATCTGGCGCCATCGAGAAGGCGCTGAACATTGGGCAGGATCCGTTCGACGCCCTCGAACATGGGAGCGAAAAGATGCTCGACTCCCTTGCGCCGCGCTGTCAGTCCCTCGCCCCAGTCCGGGTGCGCATCGAAGTATTGTAGGTCAATGACGAGCAGTGCCGTGTCCCCCGAATCCAGCTCGTGATCCCACGATGCCTCAAACATCCCCTCGAAGGGGTCTTTCAATGGAACTCACTCTCCCGTCCATCCCGGCGGATTGCGGGGCGGCGCGCAAACGCGCCGCCCCGGGTACTCATCTACTACGGTTATCCCTCGATGACTTCGCGCCACATGTCCAAATAGCTATCGCGATCGTATACGGGTTCGTATTCATCGATGACACCGCGGGCCACCTCGGCGTCATCCCAGAGAAGGTCGATAACCGTACAGGCCATTACCTTGGCCGGGATCAACCAGGCCATCTCCTCATCCACGACCTCGAAGTCTCGGGCGTGGCCCCGTCCCTTTATGCCGCCGATGTAGGGATGAATGGCGGGCATCAGGTGGCTGATATCTCCCATGTCCGTGGAACCGCCCCTGAAGCCGACCCGCATTATGTTCTCCTCGCCGATGAGCCCGGAGGCATTCTCCGCAAAGAGGTCATTCATCCTGGAATTGGACAACATCGGCAAGTAACCGGGGAGCTCGGTGATGTCGACCTCGGCACCGATGGCGTAGGCGCCACCCTGGAGAGCGCGGTTTACCTTGGCACTGGCGTCGAGGATGGCCTCCGTCTTCTTGCCACGCACGTATGTCTCGATGGCGACGTCGGCGGGAACGATGTTAACCAAGTCCCCACCCCGGGTTATGATGGGATGGACCCTGATGGAGTCCTCGTCCTTGAAGGTCTCCCGCTGAGCGTGTATACCCATCAACCCCAGCATAGCGGCGTTGAGGGCGTTAACACCGTAGAAGGGAGCCGCGCCGGCGTGGGCTTCCTGGCCGCTGTACCGAACGGTCTTTCCCACGAAACCGTTGTTGCCGGCCGCAAGTTGCATCTTCCGATCCGGCAGCTCCGCCGCCGAGTGGATCATCGCCGCGAGATCGACGTCGTCCAGTTCACCGAGGCGAATTAACTCCTGCTTGCCCCCGAAGAACTCCAACTTGCCCTCTGCCTTGAGCTTCTCGCGATACTCGAGTTCGATGAATTCCTCGGCCGGTACCGCGATGAAACTGAGGCCCGCTCCGAGGTGCTCGTGTATCCCGGTGGTGGTGAGGCCGATGGCCGTTCCCATCATCACGCCGAGCTGAGCGTGGTGTCCGCAGGCGTGGATGGCGGCGGTCTCCGGATCAGCGTCGGGATGATCCCGGCAAACGACGGCATCCAACTCCCCGAGTATCGCCATCCTCAGGTCGTCGCCGGCTCCATCGACGTCCGCGCGCAGCCCGGTAATCGCTATCTCGTCCCGATACTCGAGTCCGATTTCATCGAAGTATTCGGCGACCTTCGATGCGGTTCTCGTCTCCTTGAAACCCAGCTCGGGATGCTTCCAGATGTCACGCACGAATTCGTTTAATCGATCCGCGGCGGCATCAATGGCCTCCATTGCCTTCTGTTTCGCTTCCTGCTTTTGCATGATCTAGCGGCGGTGTGGGCCGCCTTCCCCCCTTCGGGAAATAGAGGTTAGCCTACGTCATGTAGCTCCTATCAATACCTAAAATTGGCGATCAGGCCGTCGTCACCGGGCATCTTCTCCGGTGGAACGGCGTGAACCTCGCCACCCCTATCCAGGGCCAATACCGAGGCCAAGTCGAGTAGATCCTCGGATTCGGGATGATCTTCCTCGAGCAGTTCGACGATTCCCCGCTCCTCGTCGAAGGTACCCCACACGTGAGCACCCTCCGCCACCAGCAGCGAATCGACCCTGCCGTGGAAGGCCGCGGGCACGATCTCGCGAACGTCGCTCGAGGTCAGACCGGTTCCCGCCTGTTGGTTGTACCTCTCGATGGCCTGTTCGACATCGGCCATGAAGACGGGAGCCACTATCTCCCACGCTTTGCGGTGGAGGTTCTCTTCCGTCTCGCGGTCCGGATTGCCCGTTACGCCACCCTCCAGGAGATGGGGGTAGCTGTTGGCTTCGCGGTATATCGGGAGCAGGTAATCCACACCCGCCAATACCAGGGGAGCCCTGTCCCCCGCCAGGAGCTCGCCGAGTCCACGGTCCACCAACTCGAAGTACCGGAGGATATCGGTCTTCGCCTCCTCGGAGGCATCGCCGTGGCCGTGGAAGATGGCGGAACCCCGTCCATCGCGGGTCGGTCCGCCGATCCTAGACTGCAGCTGGGGTTCGGGGTCATCCCACTGGAGGGCGTCGGCGAGATTCTCCGGCACGTTACCGAGGTCCTCCACCGCCGTAAGGCTGAACCGAGATCCCTGGAATAGTCGGAGCTTGTTCTGGCTCATGGCGAGCAGGTAAAACCGCCCATCCCCCGTCATCAGGGGCAGCATGGGCTTGATCAAGAAGCGATCCCCCACGGATACGATCTCGGAGAAAGTGCGGGGTACCCTGTAGTAGGCGAAGAAACCGGGCGCGACGAACATGGCCAGTCCGTCACTTTGATGTCTCCAAAACAGGGCATCTCCTCCGACCCGCCGGGGTTGATCGAGTATTTCGTCGGCGTCGGGACCGCGCAATCCCGATGCAACCAGGTCATCCCTGGCCTCCTTCAGTAGATTCTTGAACCGGATGGGATCCTGTTGTACCTCGGGTCCCGCCCGATGAGTCGGCATGAACAAAGAGACGCAGTGGTCCTCGCTATGCTCCATGAGACGTCGCAGCTCTTCAGTCGTGAAAACGTCCAAGACATCTCCTCCTTTCGATGCCCTCGCTGGTCTATGAGCTTCTCTTTCGACGCGTCCGTTCCTGTCTCACCAGCGTGGGCAGCGTTGACATTACAGTTGACAAGACAGCAGAATATTGGGAGCCTAACACCATTACCCGAAGGAATCGAGGTAACACCATGAACCCGGTATCTTTGAGAAGAATCGTCGATAGAGCCCTCGAGGAAGACCTCGCTTGGGGAGACATCTCGACCGAATCGGTACTCCCCGACCCCCTCTCCATGTCGCAAGCATCGATAAGTGCCAAAGAGGACGGCGTAATAGCCGGCAACGACGCCGCCCGCGCCGTCTTCTCCATCCTGGACCCGCAGATGGATTACCGGGTCCTGGTTCCCGACGGATCGGCTTGCCGCAAGAACGACAGGGTCGCGGAGGTTAGGGGTCGGGCCCGCGCGATGCTGTCCGGGGAACGCGTGGCACTCAATTTCCTCGCGCACATGTCGGGCATCGCCACCGCGACGCGAGCCATGGTCGACCTGGTATCGGATCTTCCGGCGAAGATCATCGATACCAGGAAGACGACCCCGGGGTTGCGCGCCCTGGAAAAGTACGCTGTTCGCATGGGCGGTGGTTTCAATCACCGCTTCGATCTTTCGGCAGCCGTACTCCTTAAGGAGAATCATATCCAACTGGCCGGGGGCATAACCCATGCCGTGGAAGCAGCTCGATCCCGTGGTGGCCACACCGTGTTGGTGCAGGTCGAAGTCGTGGACATCGCGGGTGTCGAGGAAGGACTCGGGGTCGGCGCAGACGCTCTATTACTGGATAATATGGATACCGCGACCATGGCTGATGCGGTGAAACTAGCGGCGGGGCGCATTCCCCTGGAGGCCTCCGGCGGAGTTCGCCCGGAGACGGTGCGGGCCATCGCGGAAGCTGGCGTAGACCTGATCTCCGTGGGTTATCTCACCCACTCCGCCCCGGCACTGGACTTGAGCATGCTAATTGAAGGTGAACGGTGATGAACACCGCGACAGACGTTTCCCGGGGGATCGAGGATCTTCGGGAATCGCTGGGATCAGATCTGACGATAGCCGCGCACTACTACGTGTCCCACGAAGTCAAGCGTTGGGCCGACGAAATCGGTGACTCGTTGCAGCTGGCCCGCCTGGCCGCGGAGGATTCCAGCGCCCACCATCTCGTGTTTTGCGGAGTACTGTTCATGGGAGAAACCGCCGCCATACTCTCCGGGACGCAGCGGAATGTGTACCTTCCGAGGGCCGATGCTGGGTGCCCGCTGGCCGATTCGGCCACCATCGACGGAGTCCTGTCGGCCTGGGATGGGCTCGACCATCGCGACCGCTTCCTTCCCATCACCTACGTAAACTCCTCGGCCGAGATCAAGGCATTCTGCGGCGAGCGCGGGGGAGCGACCTGCACATCCTCGTCGGCTCGCCAGGTATTCGAAGCCGTCGAAGAATCCGGCAAACGCGTCTTTTTCATGCCCGATGAAAACCTGGGCCACAACACCGCCGTCGAAATGGGGATTCCCGAAGAAGAGATCTCGAGGTTCAACCCCGATACCCTGGAGTTCGAAGGGGCCGGGCCTGGCGATGCTCGAATCCTTCTTTGGGGTGGTTCCTGCCCGGTCCACGTCGAGTTTTCGCCCGAAGACGTTCGGGCGGCGAGGAATCGAGGGCTTCGCGTGGCGGCGCACCCGGAGTGCCGAAGGCAGGTATGCGCCGTATCCGACGAGGTAGGTTCGACCGACCACATGGTGGACGTCGTATCCGCGGGAAGGAACGAATCCTGGGCCATAGGTAGCGAGATCAAT
This sequence comes from Clostridia bacterium, assembly GCA_007136565.1. GTDB lineage: Bacteria > Bacillota > Sulfobacillia > SLMV01 > SLMV01 > CSSED11-154. The sequence goes on from SLGS01000156.1 coordinate 5,498, forward strand.
CTCGTGGACTACTTGCAGAGGCAAAATCCCCGGCGCCACATCGAATCCCTGGGAGCGGCCCGGGCATGCGAGGACATGCACCGGATAACGGCAATGGATCTCCTCGCGACCCTGGAATCCATCGCCTCGGGCGACGCTGTCCCGGTGCGGGTCCCCACCGCCATCGCCGAACCCGCCCGCATCGCACTGGACAGGATGCTTTCGATCGTCGAGGGGCGGGGGTTGACCCCATGAACCAAAGGCGAGCGCGACTCCTAGGGAGACTGGAGCATACGTCGACCCCGATGACCGGATCCGAGCTGTCGAAATTCTTGGGCGTCAGTCGCCAGGTAGTCGTATCCGACGTTGCCATACTCAGGGCGGCGGGCCACGATATCGTCGCAACTCCCCGCGGATACCGATTGAGCCGCGCCACCAGTGACGATCCCCTCTCGGCACAGATCGCTGTCTGCCATCGACCCGAGGATACCGAGACCGAGTTGATGACCATGGTCGAAGCCAAGGTGAGGGTAATCGATGTGACGGTGGAACACCCCGTTTACGGAGATCTTTGCGGCAACCTGCTCATGGAAACGCCCTCCGATGTCCGACGCTTCCTCCGTCGGTTGGAGGAGGCACGGGCTCCACTACTTTCGGATCTCACCGGGGGAGTTCACCTCCACCGCGTCGAATTTGACAAGATAGCCGACTTTCGCCGGGCCGAGGAGGCATTGAGAGATCTGGGATTCTTGGCCGAAGGCTGAGGGATCTCACGAGCGGTCCCCGCCACGGTCTCCCCTTTCGGTTACATGCCCCGCCCACGCGGAGGAATTCCGGGCTACCGATCGCCAATGGAGGGGTACCAACTTGAAACCGACATACATCGCCACCCTCGGAAGGCTGTTGCCGGCAGTGGCTACCATCGTCTGGCTACTGAGCGTCGCGGGATCACCTGCGGGATTGGGATCAGTTTCTTCCATAATACGCCTCCTCGCCGCATGGTCCGTGACCGCATTGCTAGCCCAGTTCGCCCTGGCGTCGCGGGTGAAATCCATCGAGGAGAGCATAGGACAGGATCGGATGCTCAGATATCATCGATGGGTCGGCCGGGCCGCCATCCTCCTGGTCACGATCCACGTCGGCGTGGTCGTATACCGGGATCTACCCTCCGGACTCGCCCCCCTGCTCGCCGGGCACCGAATCCCGGGTATCGTCGCCCTGGGGATCATGTTCATCACCGGATCCACCGCCTCTCTGCATCGCTTCCTCCGCATCCCCTACGAAACCTGGAAGGGAATCCACTACCTGAACTATTCGGTATTCCCACTGGTCCTCGTACACCTGACGGGGATTTCGAGGGGTGCAAACCCCCTGGCATACCTGTACTGGGTGGCCTTCGCCGGATACGTCACCCTGGTCACCCATCGCGCGCTGGGACTTTGGAGGGTCCGACGGAATCCTTACTCCGTTTCCCGGGTGGTTCCCGAGGGACAAGACATTTGGAGCCTGTACTTCGAAGGTCCGCGCTTGGAACACGAGCCGGGACAATTCATGCACATCCAACTCCTGAGGGACGGCAAGTTGTCGTCATCGCACCCCTTCACGATCTCCTCGCCCCCCGCGTCCGGGACACTGCGGATATCCCCCAAGGAATCCGGGGACTTCACCTCGACCCTGGGCTCTACAGAAACAGGGGACGTGGCCTACATC
>SLGS01000235.1 GCA_007136565.1 Clostridia bacterium
CATTGGAATTCACCGTCGAGCGCGACGGACAACCCGTCCAATTGACCCTGGTCCCCAAAGCCACCCCGGAGGGGGATTCCACCATCGGATTCGCCGGAATCGCCTCGACCAGTGAAACCTATCGCCTCCCGCCCCACACAGCCGTACTCGAAGCGCTGGCCTGGACGTTCATGGTCATAGTCCTCCTCGGTCGAACCATCATCGAAATGCTCTTCGGCTTCACCGGTGCGGATCAACTGATGGGCGTGGTAGGAATCGGTACCGAGGTCGGGCGCGCTACACAGATGGGGCTGGCCAGCCTCCTATCCCTCGTGGGCTCGATCAGTGCCAGCGTCGGCTTCATCAACCTCCTGCCCCTCCCCGTTCTGGATGGTGGTAGGTTGGTGTTGCTGGGCTACGAAGCCGCGACGGGGCGGACCCTGGATCCGGAGAAGGAAGGGCTGATCAACATGATCGGTGTCGCACTCCTAATCCTGCTGGCCATCTACGTCACCGTACAAGACATCCTGAGGATCACCGGATAGGGGGCGAGTCCCGTGGACGAGAGGCGCAGTTCCCGCAGGGTGATGGTGGGTGATATCCCCGTGGGGGGCGGAGCCCCCGTGACCGTGCAGTCCATGACCAATACGCCGACCCGCGAGGTAGACGCAACCCTCTCCCAGGTGCGGACCCTGGCCGCGGCTGGGGCCGCCATCGTGCGGGTCGCCGTCCCCGACAGAAGGTCGGCCCTGGCGTTGCCGAGGATATGCCGGGAAAGCCCCGTGCCCATCGTGGCGGATATCCATTTCGACCACGAGCTGGCGCTGCTCAGCATGGATGCCGGTGTCGCCAAGGTTCGCCTCAATCCGGGCAACCTGAGGGAAGAGGGCGTCAGGCGGGTGGTCGCCTCGGCGGGCAACCGCGGCATCCCGATCAGGGTGGGAGCCAATGCGGGCTCGCTGCCAAAGGACATCGCCGAAAGAATGGGGCACGGCCCCCGGGCCCTGGCCGAAGCGGCGCTGAGACAGGTCCGAATCCTAGAGAGCGCCGGCTTCTCCGACATCATAATCTCCGTGAAGGCATCGGACGTTCCCACGACCGTGGAGGCCAATGAGATCCTGGCCGCTGAGACGGATTATCCCTTGCACCTGGGTGTCACCGAGGCCGGCACACCCGAGTTGGGCAGCGTGCGATCATCCGTGGGCATCGGCTACCTGTTGGGCCGCGGCATCGGGGATACCATCCGCGTGTCTCTGACCTCGGATCCCGTGGTGGAGGTGAAGGTCGGTCTCGAAATACTGAGATCTTGGAACCTGGCACCCCGGGGCATTCGGATAGTATCCTGCCCTACCTGTGCTCGATGCAGTGTGGACATGATCTCCGTAGCCGGGGAGGTCGAAGCCGCCCTGGACGGCAAGGCGGGGAACCTCACCGTGGCGATCATGGGTTGCGAGGTAAACGGACCCGGCGAGGCGCGCGCCGCCGACGTGGGCCTTTGTTGCGGCAGGGGTGGCGGTGTCCTAGTGAAGAACGGCCAAGTCATCCGCCGAGTCGACGAAACCGAAATGGTTTCCGAGTTGGTTCGCTTGGTGGAAGATACCCTCTCCGAACGCGCGAAGAACGGCTGACCCCAGGCTCTCCACCATCGGATTCCGAGGGCATCGCCGACCCCGGTCGGCCGATTGCCGTATTGCACAGTCAATGCATCCGACCTACAATGGTGGGAACGAATGGTGGAGGTGCGAACTCCTTGCCCAATTACCTCGTAACAAACGATGACGGTATAGATTCACCGGCCCTCGCCGACCTGGTCGACGCCCTGCGGCGATTGCCCGACACCCGGGTCTACGTCGTAGCTCCATCGGAACAGTGGTCCGCCGGTGGTCATTCCATAACCATACGCGAACCGCTCTACGTAGAAGAACGCCCGTCGGAACACTTCGAGGTGCCGGCGTGGAGGGTGGAGGGTTCCCCGGCGGATTGCGTCAAGCTCGCCTTGAATCACCTTCTGGACGAACCCATAGACCTGGTCGTCTCGGGGATTAACCTCGGGTACAACGTCGCCACCGACGTCTTGTACTCGGGAACCGTGGCTGCGGCCATCGAGGGAGTCCTGGCAGGGACTCCGGCTCTGGCGGTCTCCAGCGGCAAAGAGGACGGTAATAGGGGAGACTACCGGGTACCGGCCATCGTGGCGGCCGCGATGACCGACATGATTCGGCGCATATCCACTAACCCCTGGCTTCTGAACGTTAACGTTCCCGACGTATCCCCGGAGGAACTGGCCGGCGTGTCCTTCACGGAACTCGGACCCTGTCCTTACGACGACAAGGTCCTGGTCACAGAAGATGCCAGTGGCCGCCTCTGCTATCGCCTCGGTGTCGACGTGAACGCGGAAGCCGCTACCGAGGGTACGGATCTTTTCGCCGTCAGGGCAAATCGGATTTCCATAACTCCCCTCGAGGTCCTCCGCGTCACCCAAATGGAACTGCTGGGAGATCTCTCGCGAATGATTGCGGAGCTGGAGAATAGCCTGGCTCGCGACCTGTCCGTCTGATCCCACGCATATCGCCTGCTCGATCCCCGGGAGCGACGGCGCGAGCCGGGCCCACCCCGACGATCCTACGGACCCCACGACGGATAGTGATCCACACCGAGCTGTACCAGTTCATCTATCAGATCCACGTAGGAAAGCCCCCCGGCCTCGGCCATGCGCGGGTATTCGCTGTAGAGGGGTTGCAGGCCGGGCAATGCATTTACCTCCAGCAGCGAGGGGGCACCGCGCCGGTCGATCCTGATGTCCAGTCGGGCCAGATCCCGAAGACCCAGCACCTTCATGCCTTCACGACACATGCGCTCGATCTCGGCGACTTCGGCCTCGATCAGGTCCGCGGGGCAGGCGCGCGCCGCCCACTCGTTAACCTTTGCGTCGAAACTGTATATCTCCGCTTCGCCCTCGGGCCAATCTCCGTACAGGATCTCCTGGATGGGGAAAATCCTCACCGGATCATTTCCCAGGACCCCGGCGGTGAATTCCCGCCCCGTGGCCAGTTCCTCGAGGAGCATATTTTGTCGGAACTGCTCCCTCAATTGTTCGCCGCGCTTGGCCGCCTCGGAGGCGCTGTAGACGACACTGTCCGAGGTAATGCCCAGGGATGATCCCTCGCGGCAGGGCTTGATTATCGCCGGATAGATCATGTCGGGCTCGGGCTTCCACTCGCCCCTTTCGGGGATCAGTTGGAAGGAGGGGGTGTTCACCCCGGAGCGTTGCAGGAGGACCTTTGCCAGGTACTTGTCCAAGGCGACACCGTGGGCGATGAGGCCACTCCCGACGAAGGGAACACCGGCCATTTCCAAGATCGCCACGGCGTGAAGTTGCATCCTCTTGTCGAGCATACCGGTGGTGAGATTGAAGTAAACATCCGAGCGGTCTCGAATTATCGCGTCAACGCTCGGATAACGAGGCAGAACCACATGCGAGACCTCATGCCCTTTCTTCACTAGAGCATCTTCCATGGCCGAAATGGTCATTAGGAGCTGCTCAATAGCGTGAGGGTTCTCCAACTCTACCCTGGCGCGATCCAATTCGACGTCGTTGTAAACCAGTGCGACTTTCACGATGAGACATCCCTCCATCGGATAAACAACCGTCACTCGTCGGGATCGGGATAACCTCGGGTGGCCTATGTAGCTATTTCACAACCGATGCCGGGATCCTGCCCACGACCGTCTGCAGGAAACACCCCCGATGTGGAGAACCAAATAGCGGGGGTGGTCTCGCCGTGAGCGCGGGCATCGCCCTTTTTTCGGGCAATCATCTTCACCTTTCGGAGGTGGATTTCATGGAGAAAGAGTTGCGAATCAGTGAGCATCCGGTATTAGATTTCTCCCCGGGGGATAAAGTGCAGTTCTGGTTCGAGGGCGAACCGGTCACAGGATATCTAGGGGAACCGGTGGCCGCCGCACTGCACGCCGCCGGCATCCGGGTCCTCAGGTACAGTAGGCGACTACACCGTCCGCGCGGTTTCTATTGTGCGATCGGGAATTGCTCGGAGTGCCTCGTCGAAATCGACGGGGAGCCCAACGTGCGCTCGTGTATTACACCTCTCGCCGAGGGTATGCGCATCCGGCGACAGGCGGGGGAGGGAAGGGCAATTGCTGACAGCTGAGATCATAGTGGTCGGGGCGGGACCCGCCGGATTATCCGCCGCCGCCGAGGCCTCCCACTGGAACGCGGGCGTTACGGTTTTCGATCGAGATGCTACGCCCGGTGGACAGCTGGTAAAACAGACCCATCGTTTCTTCGGCTCCAGGGCCCAGAGGGCCGGCACCAGGGGTATCGACATCATCCGCATCCTCCTCGACGAAATAGGCGAGAGGGAGAACGCGCGGATCGTCTCCGGGGCGGACGTGGTGTCGCGCTACGACGACGGAGTCCTCGGGATCGCGAAGGCGGGTCACTGGTTCAAGGCTAAACCCGAGCGGTTAATCCTGGCGACCGGAGCCGCCGAAAAGACCCTGGCCTTCCCGGGATCGGATCTGCCCGGCGTGTACGGTGCCGGAGCCGTCCAAACCCTGATGAACGTCCACGGAGTGAGACCGGGACAACATGTTCTCATGGTCGGTGCCGGGAACATCGGTCTCATCGTCGCCTACCAGCTGATACAGGCGGGCGTCGAAGTCGTTGGGGTGGTCGAGGCCTCCGAGCGCATCGGAGGGTACTGGGTTCACGCCTCTAAGATCCGCCGCCTGAAGATTCCCATCTTCACCCGCCACACCATCCTCCAAGCCCGGGGTAAAGAATCCGTGGAGGGCGCCATCATCGCGGAAGTCGGCGGGGATTGGGCTCCCATCGAGAGCACTCGACGGGAACTGTCGTGCGACGCCATTTGCCTCGCCGTCGGATTGTCCCCCCTGGTGGATCTCATGTGGCAATCGGGGTGCTCGATGAGTTGGATATCCGAACTGGGAGGATACGTACCCGCGCGAGACCCATCCATGGGCTCCGACGTCGACGGTGTATACGTGGCAGGGGACGCCGCGGGCATAGAAGAAGCATCCGCTGCCATGATGGAAGGGCGGATAGCCGGTTTGAGCGCCGCCCACTCCCTCGGCAAAGTATCCGACGAGCAGTTTGGGTTGAGGGCTGAAGAAATCGGCCGAGAGCTTGCCAATCTCAGATCGGGACCGACGGGGGAAGTCGTCCGGCGGGGGCTTTCGAAACTCGAGCGAGCCCCCCGGAATTCGCAGGTACTGGTCGAAGGAGGCGATTCACGGTGCTGACATCCGACGGTGTCCCCACACCCCGGGATATTGAAAAGATCCGACCCCCCGACGAGATTCGGCGAGAGAGGCCCCTGGTTTGGGTGGAGTGCTTTCAAGAAATCCCCTGTGATCCCTGTCACCAGGCCTGCCCCAGTGGTGCCATTGTCGAATTCGAGGACATAAACGACATCCCGAACGTGATGCACGAGCTGTGCACCGGCTGCGGCCTATGCATAGCATCCTGCCCCGGGCTGGCGATCTTCGTCGTGGATGAAAGCGAAGGCCCAGATCAAGCCCTGGTATCGATGCCCTACGAGATGCTCCCCGTCCCCGTGACCGGGCAGATGGTAACTCTCCTGGATCGCTCGGGCCGACCGGCCGGGCGCGGAGAGGTCGTCCGCGTCAGGAATCCGAAGACTTTCGATCGAACGGCGGTTGTCACGGTTAGAATTCCCGCCTCCAAGGTGGATGATATCCGTGCCATCGCACTACCCGGAGGCGATGTCGATGCCAAATGACGAACAGATCATCATATGCAGGTGCGAAGATGTCACCCTGTCCGAGATCAGGGAGGCCCTCCGCGACCCGTCCGTCCGGGGCATGGAGGACCTCAAGCGCATATTGAGGGTGACCATGGGTCCCTGTGCCGGTCGTTCCTGCCGGGAACTCATAATGCGGGAGATTGCGAAGGTACGGGGCTCCTCGGTGGAAGAAGTCGCACCCACGATCTTTCGACCCCCCACGACCCCGCTGCGGATAGATGCGGTGACCCGGAGAACCACAGATATCCCGACGGAGAAAGGTGATGGCAATGCAGACTGAATGCTTGCCGCAAAGCGCATCCGTCGTGATAATCGGTGGCGGGATTACCGGGTGCGCCCTGGCTTACGAACTCGCAGAACTCGGATTTCGCGACGTGCTCGTGTTAGAAAAGGACTACCTGACCGCCGGTTCGACCGGCAGGTGCGGTGCCGGTATCCGCCAACAGTGGGGCCTGGAGATGAATATTCGCCTTTCGCGTTCCAGCTGCCGGATCCTGGAAACCCTCGCCGAGAGGCTGGACTACAGCCCCGGTATAGAATTCAAGCAGGGTGGCTACCTTATACTGGCATACGGCGACGACCAAATGCGCCAGTTCGAAAAGAATGTAGCACTTCAGAATTCCCTGGGGGTCCCGTCAAAGATTCTGAAACCCTCCGAGGCCAAAGAAATGGTTCCCATCCTTTCCACCGAGGGACTGCTGGGCGCTACATTTTGCGCCGAAGACGGTCACGTGAACCCGTTTCACACCACCCATGCCTACGCCGGGGCCGCCCGGCGGGCGGGAGTCAAGTTTTCCCTGGGAACCGAGGTGACCGGGGTGAAGATGCGGGGAGATACGGTGGTCGGTGTCGATACTTCTAGGGGCCATGTTTCGACCCCGCTGGTGTTCAACGCCGCTGGTCCCCACTCGGCCCACATCGCGGCCATGGTGGGTATCGATCTGCCCGTCTACACCGAGCGACACCAGATCCTCGCTACCGAACCCGTGGGGCGGATGCTCGACCCGATGGTGGTATCCTTCCGCCATCACTTGTATTGCCAGCAGGTTCCCCACGGCAGTTTCTTGATGGGGCGGGGGGACTCAGACGAACCCCGCGGGATCAACAACGAATCCAGTTGGCTGTTCCTGGAGAGAATGGCGGACTCCGTATCCACCATCATGCCGGCGCTGGGGTACCTGAGGG
>SLGS01000114.1 GCA_007136565.1 Clostridia bacterium
TCGAGTTGGCCGAGGAGAATACTTCTCCCTCGATCGAACGATCGGTGCTGCTGAGGATGGGCTTTTCCGGAGAAGAGGCCGGTCGGATCGTGCAGGCCGTCGAAGATCGCGGCTTCCTGGGCAAAGGGGCCGGCAACGTCGTCCTGAAGGCCGCGGAGGGCCTGGATGTCGACGTTCGAGAGGCGGGCCTCGACCTGGCCCGGGGTTGTGGATGGGAAGTCGTAGAGGCGGCCTTCGCGGGAGGAGGTGCGACCGGTGCTGAAAGATGACGGTAAGCTGAACGTCGAAGCGATCCTCGAGGATCTCGAGAATTATCGTCCCCGTCGAAGGGGATGGACCTGGAGAAAACCCGCGGAGGAAAAGTCAGTGGGACCCTTTACCTACAGGCAGATCTCCGAGCCCATGGAGGATGGTATCCCCCTTCCGGCGGCGACGAGGAGTTTTGGAGGCATAGACCCCCAGCCCGAGTGCGTGATAACCACCGAAATAGCCTCCGGCCGATTCGAGGACGACCTGAGGCGCATGCGCATGGCCGCATGGCACGGGGCGGACCACCTCATGGTGATCAGGACGGCCGGGCAAAGCCACTTCGATGGTCTCATCGAGGGTACCCCGGAGGGCGTCGGCGGAATACCCATCACGCGAAAGCAAATCCGCGCGACTCGCAAGGCCCTGGATTTCATCGAGGACGAGGTGGGACGGCCCCTGAACTTCCACTCCTACGTTAGCGGCGTGGCCGGTCCGGAGATAGGGGTTCTCTTCGCCGAGGAGGGCATGAACGGGGCGCACCAGGATCCTCAGTACAACGTCTTGTACCGGAATGTGAACATGGTCCGGTCCTTCGTTGACGCCGCCGTAGCCAAGTCGCTGATGTCGTGGGCGGGTATATTGCAGATCGACGGTGCCCACAACGCCAATGCCACCGCCCGCGAAGCCTGGAAGGTCATGCCCGAATTGCTGGTCCAACACGCCATCAACACCAGGTATTCGGAGGCGGTGGGGATGCCCAAGGAACTCATCGGTCTTTCCACGGTGCCGCCGACGGCTCCGCCCGCTCCCGCCGTGTACATGGATCTGCCCTATGCCGTCGCCCTGCGGGAGCTGTTCCCCGACTGTCGGATGCGCGCCCAGATGAACACGAGGTACATCGAGTCCGACACCAGGGAAGCCACGGTAACCCACGTGTTGAATCTCCTCGTCTCCCGACTGACCTCTGTCGACGTCCAAAGCACCATCACGCCCGACGAAGGCAGGAACGTGCCGTGGCATCATTTCAACGTGGCGGCCGTGGATACGGCCAAACAGGCGCTGCTGGGGATGGATGGCCTCCTGGATATGGTGGAGCTGAAAAGGGATGGCCCCCTGGCGGTCCACAAGCGGGAGATCATGGAGCGCGCGGTCCTCTTCATGGAGGAGATCCTAGAGGTCGGCGGGTATTTCGAGGCCGTGGCGCGGGGATACTTCGTGGATTCTGGCTACTATCCCGAGAGGAACGGAGATGGGATAGCGCGCGATCCCGAGGGTGGAATCGCCGCGGGCAGCGTGGTCCCGAGGGATGAGGACTACGCCGCTCCCGTGTGCCATCATTTCGGGCACAACGCCCTCGAAACCGAGGGGGAAAACGGGCTCTGCGAAGGTTACGGGGGATGCACATTGTGCAATCCCGACAAGATAGTGTACGTGGACGAACTGGATCCCGAGGACAACGTGCACGAGAGGTTGCGGGAAAGCGTCGACGCCCGGGACTCGGGCCGCGTGAAACCGGAGGTGGAGTGGGCCGGTGACGGATGGCTCACCCTGAACATGATGATCCCGGCCCCCGAGGAGGTGGCCTACTACGCCGCCTTGCAAATGGCCGAAAGGATGGGTCTCGAGGCCCCCGAGGTCATTCATACCGGGGTGATGCAACCGGCGGAGGGTACCTACGTGGAACTGAAGGGGAGGTTACCCTTCGAAGTGGACACGTCGGAGCTGGTTATCCCCGAGAAGGAGGAATTGCTCTCCGAGGACGAAATCCGGCGAGCCATCGATGACGAACCCATGACCGTTGTGGCGGCGACTGTGGGTGAGGATGAGCACTCCGTAGGTATGCGCGAGATCATCGATATCAAGCACGGCGGCCTGGAGAAGTTCGGCATCGATTGCGTCTACCTCGGTACATCGGTGCCGGTGGACAAGGCTATCGACGCTGCCATCGAGACCGACGCCTCCGCCATCCTCATCAGCACGATAATCACTCATTCCGACGTTCACAGGAAGAATATGCAGAGGCTCGATCAGCTGGCGCGAGAAAAGGGCATCCGCGACGAAGTTGTCCTGGTCGCCGGCGGAACGCAGGTAACCGACGACCTGGCCCGGGAGGCCGGGCTGGATGCGGGATTCGGAAGGGGTACCACCGGCCACGACGTCGCCAGCGTGCTCATAAGACATCGTACCGAGGAGCGAGACCGTGGGTGACTCCAGGCGAGTGGAGGCGCTGGTGGCGGAGATAGGTAGCACTACCACCGTCGTCAGCGCCTTCGACGGTATCTCCCGGGGTCGGGGTCTACTGCTGGGCCAGGGAGCCGGCCCGACTACCGTGGACCGCGGCGACGTCGTCGAAGGCCTCGACGCGGCCATCGACGACTTGCGCGCGTCGCTGGGCGTCCAAGAACTCCGGTGGGACAGGTTCCTCGCCTGCTCGAGCGCCGCCGGCGGCCTTCAGATGACGGTGCACGGGTTGGTTTACGACATGACCGTCAAGGCGGCCAACGAAGCCGCCCTCGGCGCCGGCGCTGTGGTGCGCACGGTGACGGCCGGGGACATGACCGACTCCGATCTGGAGGGGGTCCTCGAGATAGGCCCATCCATCATGCTTCTGGCCGGGGGCGTGGATTACGGAGAACGCGACACGGTGATCGCCAACGCCAAGAAACTGGCCTCTTTGAACCTCGATGTGCCCGTGATATACGCGGGCAACGTCGCCGCCCGCGCGGAGGTCGAGGCCGCCCTGGGGGATCGCGTCCACGTCGTGCCAAACGTCTATCCGCGCATCGACCAACTCGACATCGAACCGACTCGATCCGAGATCCAGCGAATCTTCGAGCACCACATCGTCAGGGCTCCGGGAATGTCCCGGGTTCGCGAGCTGATCTCAGGGGAAATCATGCCGGTGCCGGGTGCCGTGATGAAGGGGGCCGAGTGCCTCAGGGAGCGGATCGGCGATCTGCTGGCCATCGACGTGGGCGGCGCCACCACCGATGTCCACTCGGTCACGGAGGGATCCGAGGAGATCTCCCGCATACTCGTGGCCCCCGAACCCATCTCCAAGAGGACCGTCGAGGGCGACTTGGGAGTTTACATCAATGCGCGCAACCTGGTGGATCGCATCGGGGAAGAGATCCTGTCTTCGGAGTTGGGTTTTTCCGTCGCCGAAAAGCTCGAGGATCTCGCTCCGGTCCCCGCCGATGAGCCCGGACGACGTCTCATCGCTCGATTGACCCGCGAGGCCGCGACCGTGGCCTTGGAAAGGCACGCGGGTAGGACGCGGCACCTGTTCGGACCCTCCGGCAGGATGACCGTAGCCGAGGGAAAGGATCTCAGCGAGGTTCGCTGGGTGATCGGCACCGGAGGTGCTTTGACGCGCCTCGATGGGGGGAAAGATATTCTCCGAGAGGTCCTCGATCGTCCGCCGGCGACGAGCCTGTATCCGCGCAAAGCACGGGTGTTAATCGACGGGGATTACATTATGGCCGCGGCGGGGATGCTGTCGAGGGTGAACGCGGAGGCGGCGTGTGACCTGCTGCAGAGGTCACTGGGGATGGAGGAGGATTTATCTTGAATTACCCTTCGGTGGAAGTTCGACTGGATAAACTGGAACAAAATGCTGCGCACGTTTTGACAACGTGTTATAGGCACGAGATAGAACCCACGGCCGTGACGAAGGTCGTTTCCGCCCATCCCGACCTGGTAAGAACACTTCATCGCACGGGTTTTAAGAGCATGGCGGACTCCCGACTCGGGAACCTGAGGTCCCTTCGCGAAAACGCCCCGGGGGTGCAGCTGGGATTGCTCCGATTACCCGCCATATCCCGGGCCCCGGAAGTAGTATCCCTGGCCGATGTCAGTCTCAACAGCGAGATTGAAACGTTGCGCGCGCTGGATAGCGCCGCGGGGCAGAGGGGTATCAATCACGGGGCTGTCATCATGATAGACGTCGGTGACCTTCGCGAGGGGGTCTGGCCCGATGATGTGGAGGCCATCGGCGGGCAGCTGGCGGAATTGTCCAATATCGACGTCGTCGGAGTGGGCACTAACCTCGCCTGCTACGGCGGAGTGATACCGGGGCGGGAAAACATGGACGAACTCCTATCGGCCCGGGGGATCCTGGAGGCGGCCCTGGGGCGGAGGGTCCCCATGGTGTCCGCCGGAAACTCGGCGAACTGGACCATGCTCGAGGGCGGAGAGCTTCCGGCCGAGGTGAATAATCTCAGGTTGGGCGAGGTCATCTTCTTGGGTAACGAGAGCGTCTACCGCCGACGAATCGAAGGGATGTATGGGGATGTGTTTACCCTCAAGGCCGAGATCATAGAGCTGAAGGTCAAGCCCTCGATGCCCATAGGTGAGCGCGGCCAGGATGCCTTCGGGAAGTCCCATGATTTCGAGGACAAAGGCGAGAGGTTGCGGGCCATAGCGGCCGTCGGACGCGCCGACGTTGAGCCGGAGGGGCTGGAACCCTGCGATCCCGGTATCGAAATACTGGGCGCCTCATCCGATCATCTGATATTGGACGTGGAGGATGCGGAGGAAGGTCCGGTCCTGGGGGATATCGTGAGTTTCACCGTGCGCGGGTACAGCGCACTACTTTACCTCTTCATGTCGCCATACGTGGATAAGATCATGGCGCAAGGCTGATGCGGAAGGTGGATTGGAAGATATCGCTCAGTCCGCGTCGCCCTGGTTGAAATTGGCCTCGCCCTCTCGACGATGCGAGGGGACGATGACTTCCGAGAGCAGGGCGCGGTAACCTATGAAACTGAGGCATGATATAGCGGCAATAGTGCCCAGCCTTCCACCGACCCCCGGATAGACCGAGTCGGATACCGCGAACAGCGTGCCGGCCATTATGGAGATGGCAGTCATGGGCAATATTCCGCCGCACTTCTCCCCGGACACCATGCCGGCGTAGGAGGCGGTCGTGGCGGCCAGGGCGAGTTGGGTGCCCAAATCTCCGAACAGGGCGGGGAAGACGAGCCCGGAGGCCAGGACGACAACCGCCGACCCCAGTACGCCCCCTCTACCCAGGTGAACGCTAACGATATACGCGGTTATTCCGCCCGCGATGGCGGCGGCCAGTATACCTACGAACTCCGGAGTGATCATGATCAATCACGCTCCAACCGTGAAAACCAGTGCTGCCGTCATCAGTACGGCGGCGGCGGCGGTCGTACCGCCCTTGCCACCTATTCCACCAAATATGGGTACCGTAGCCACCACGATTATCCCGGCCAGGCTCCCGGCGATCAGCGCCGTCCCCAGGGTTGGCAGAACGAAGTTCGCCGACATACCCGCGAAGGAGGCCGCGTAGGCGGCGCCGGCCAGATCGTTTGGAAGTGTAACGCCGGCGATGACGCCGATGAGGCCACTGGCGATCATTGCGCCATAGCCCAGCTCATGGTTGATGAACCAGGTCAGGCCCGCGGCGCCGATGGTGGCGAGCATGGTATAGATAATTCTGTTTTTCGACATTATTTGGGGTTCGGGGCAAGCAACCAGGTGTTTTGACAGGCCCAGGAGGTACCCGATCGCAATCAGCGCGACGGGTATCAACCACATGGATTGCCCGGTCAGGGCCGCGAAGACCAAAAAACCCATCCCGGTAGCGATATATACGGTCCATCCACCGAGTTTGAGTCCACCCATGGCGTCCCTCCATCCGTTGCTCGACCCGAGGAAATATAGTCAACTTTCCTTGTGAAGGATAGCACAATCGGCAACGGGCATCAAGGGTATTCGTAATGACCCGCACATTTCGCTTGGTGTGGCACTCGTGGTGTCCGGATGGGGAAAGGGGTGGAGATCGCGGGTCGCGGAGGGGTCCGGGGATGCCGAACCCCTCCGCGGGAGTGGGCTACGCATTCGCCTTTCGAACGTTGACCGCGGTGACCTTCAGCTCGGGAATCTTCGCGACGGGATCGAGGGTGGTTCCCGTCAGCCGGTTGGCCGGGCTCTCCCCGTAGTGGAAGGGCATGAAGAGATGGCCCGCTGCGACGCGATCACCTACCCGGACCGGGGTGGTTATGGTACCGCGGCGAGAAGTTAGTTCGACCTCATTCCCATCTTCTAAACCCAGGATGCGGGCGTCTTCTTCGTTCAATTCCACGTAAGCTGCGGGCTCATATCGATCTATGGCCTCGGACCTTCGCGTCATGGTCCCGGTGTGGTAGTGGTAAAGCATCCTTCCGGTCATCATCACGAAGGGGAATTCCTCATCTGGCTCTTCGGCCGGTGGAATGTGGGCCGCCGGGTGGAATCGTCCCAGTCCCCTGGCAAAGGTCTCTTGGTGGAGGATGGGCGTCCCGGGATGGTTCTCATCCGGGCAGGGCCATTGAAGGCCCACGTGAAGCCGATCCGGGGTAATCCCGCCGTAAGATGGAGTCAGGCCATTTATCTCCCGTAGGACGTTTTCGAATCGGGGAGAACCGAGATCGTAGCCCATCCGCTGTGAAACTTCGGCGATGATCTCCGCATCGGTGCGCGCAAACCCCGGGGCAGGCAGGGCCCGAGTGACCCTTTGTACCCTTCGCTCGGTATTCGTGAAGGTGCCATCTTTCTCCGCGAAGGCCGTCGCGGGCAGGACTACGTCGGCGAACTCGGCCGTTTCGGTGAGGAAGATGTCCTGGACGACGAGGAAGTCCAGGGAGTTGAGGGCCCTCTCGACGTGGCCCTGGTCGGGATCGGATAGGAATGGATTCTCGCCGACGATGTACA
>SLGS01000018.1 GCA_007136565.1 Clostridia bacterium
CAGGTTGCTCCCGATGACGTGGATGAAGTCATGGGCGTTCTCGTCTCCTCGGATGTTGATGCCGCGGTAATCGGTGAGATCAACTCCGAGAGCGAGGCGGTATTTTATTTCGACGATCGGGAAATCGCCAGGATTCCCAACTCCCCCGACCCCGGGGTGTTGGCCGAGCTGGAGCGTTAACCGGGTTCCACCGAGGGCGCGGGTTGCATGGGTTGAAATGTCTACGCCCCATTCCCCGCGCCCCCGATTCGAATGACATCACGTTGAGTCCTCACCGGATTGATCGATATCTTAGCAGGCGATGTGCCCTTCGGGCGGCGGGAATCAGGTGAGCGATCACAAACGCCAACCGATAGGGGGCAGGCAGCAAGGCGACGTCCTCCGATTGGGTGAAACTCCACTCTTCCTCCAACCGAAATCCCCTCTCCATCCCCGGCAATTTCCCGGCATCGTCCATTCCCCATTTCACCGAGGCTCCCGTTCGGCGAAGCGATGGATGCCTGCCGATGTTTCGTGCAGTCATGACGCTGTAGCAATCGAAGATCAGGTGGCTTTCACGGAAACCCTCCGCGAGATGGCTGACCAGTTCGCCCACGCTTTCCTCCGATAGATACATGAGGAGTCCCTCGGCCACAACGGTGACGGGGCTATCCTTAGTCTCAATTTGATCCATCCAGGCGAAGTCGGTAACCGAATAACCCAGGGTTCTCTGGCGAGGATCTTCGGGGAGAAGTTCACTTCGCAGGCTCGCTACGGAAGGAAGATCCAACTCATACCAGATCACCCGACCGTTATCCAGTCTTTCGAACCGGGTGTCGAGTCCGCTTCCCAGTTGTATCACGACCGCATCGTCGTGTTGCTCGAGGAATCGGCTTATCCAGCGATCGATTTGACGGGCCCGCATACAAAGTGTGATCTGGGTCTGCCTTGGTATCGCCAGGGATTCGCACTCGATTCCTAGGGCGCCCACTAACCTGAGCGCATGGGGGTCACATATGATGGGTCGCGATCGCCGAGCCTCCATGGCTCGAGCGCAAAGCGGTATGGCCAGGGTGGCTTCGTATTCGCCGAGATTCATCGGGAAGACCTCCATGGACTGGAGTACTGTGAACAATATCGTCGAATTCGCTCCGGCGACGATGGTGTGCTTCGATCTCCATAGCCGCCACCCGGGCGAAAGCCGGGAACCCCGGGTGTGCGATTCTCGCCCCCCCTTCCCGCGTGTTTCTCTGGAGTTCTCCGGGTGAGGAGATACTCCTGTCGCCGGGGCGATCTCGACTACGGCTTCGAAACCTCGTACACCCGACCCGTTCAGCGGTATACGGAGGCCCGAGGATAGAGGATGAAGGCGTCGTATTGATCTTTTGGCCGGATGGCCATGCGGCGATGGTGGTAGTCCAGGTCCACCCGCTTTTCGCTGAAGAGAGGATCATCCAGTGGCAGGAAGGCAGCTCTATCATCTGCGCGTGAGGCGAGCAGGGACAGCAATTCTTTGTTACCGGGTTCATCGCGGAAGCTCACCCGAATATTGTTCCCGGGACCGTCCATCTCGATGGTGCCCTCTGCGGGAATGGCCTTTACACTGAAGGAACTGCCGGCGGTCACGGGACTGGATTCGTGCAGGTATTCGGCCAGCCACTCCTTCTCGGTTCCCATGAAATGCTTCTTTTGCCCGTGGTAGCTGCCGACATTCACGAGGGCGGGGCCATCCAGCTCCGAGAGGCGGCGGTCGACCAGGAGTTTGATGACTTCCTCCCTTTGGGCGTGGGCCGCGGCGTAGTCTTCATCGTAGGACTCCCTGATCCCGACGGACAGGATTTCGATTTCCACGAGCTCGGATACCATATCGTACCAGCGGGTTCCCCAGGCAGAGGAGAGTTCGTTTCGATGGTCCCGCAGGTACTCGGCGTATTCGTCCAACACGGAGATGTAACGGGAGGATTCCAGGTATTGCCCTTCGGGGGTGAGTAGGGCCTCCCTGAGCTCTTCCATGCAATCCGAATCCCCGATCAACTCCGATATGTAATCCAGGGATGATACGAAGTAGTACGGGTGATGGTTGATGTCACAGCCGGAAACGGATAATCGCTCGTCTTCACCCAGGCGGGCATTGTACTCCCTGATTTCCGCCAGGATCCCCGGGGTGTGTTCCAGGAGAAGGGGATCCGCCTCGTTGATCCTTCCGGTGGAATACTCCGTGAGCATCCAGCTGAACCCGTGGGGATACTCGAGGATCAGGCCCCTGAAGCCCTTCGGGTGTAGCGCCTTCGCCATTTCCCTCACGAGGGAGTGATGCTCCAACACTCCGTGGTACTCGCCCAACACCACGACCGCGTACCCGGATAGTTTGGCGCTCAGGGCATCGGGGATGTCCTCGAAATCGAAAAGGACCGCATCCCGTTCTATGATGGCTTCCAGTTCATTTCTTGCCGCCATTTCCCCGCGCGAGCAAGCCGCGAGGATGCAAGACACCGCAATGCATAGCGCCACTATGGTCGTGATCCGGCGGGTTCCGACGCGCCCGGTGAAGTCCAGCATTCTTCCTCCAAGTCTCGGTCAACGTGGTGCTCGGGATCCAACGGGTTGTATCGACATGATTTTCGCAAAGTGATCTCTCGAACGCAAACCGCGGTCGCTCCCCGGGGTTCCCGGTCGCTGGATGAGGGCCATCGGGTCTACGCGGCGAAGGATTTTGCCACTGTAAGTCCCATCATACGGCCCGGTGAGCGCGTCAGATGATCCATTTAACCCATGAAGATGTGGTGAACAGTCCTTACAGCATAAATGCGACCCATAAGAACGGTATACTGCTATATACGACGGATTAAAGCGCACGAGAAAGCCAACTTGCAGGTTCCGCACCAAAAGAGGAAATACTTCCAGCGCGTGGAATAACCGTGAGCGGTATTGCCGCGAGATTTCACTTTTGCCTAGGGAGGCGACAGTATTGACGAACAAGAGTCTAATGGCAGCGGTGGTTCTTCTTGTGGCCGTGGCCATGGTGATTGCGGGATGCGGTGGCCAGGAGACTGCCGCCCCCAGTCCCCAACCTCCTTCGGATGAACCCGCCGAGAAAGGCGGCGAGCTGGTGTTCGGACATCAGCAAAAGCACGAGACGATCGATGCTAACGTTTGGACGGGCACTAATACTGCCCGAATCATGAGACAAATATACGATCCCTTGGTATGGCAGCCCGAGCCCGGCAATTTCGTCCCGGGTCTCGCCACCAGCTGGGAAGTATCGGAGGATGGTTCCGTATTCACTTTCCAATTGAGGGATGACGTGACATTCCACGACGGTACTCCGTTCAACGCCGAGGCGGTCAAGTTTACTTTCGACAGGATCGTGGATCCCGATTCTCGGTCTCTACAGGTACCCCGAATAGGCCCCTATGAGAAGACCGAAGTGATCGATGAGTTCACCGTCGAGGTTCACTTCACCGAGCCCTTCCCGCCGTTTCTCAGCAACCTTTCCGAGGTCGCGTTGGCTCCTTGTTCTCCGACGGCGGTACAATCGAAAGAGCGTGACGAGTACGCCCGTTATCCGGTGGCCGCCGGTCCCTTCAAGGTGGTTGATTGGCCCGACGACAATACCATCGTCCTCGAGCGTTACGAGGATTACAACTGGGCACCTTCGTTCATGAACCACGAGGGTCCCGCATACCTCGAGAAGATAACGTACAAGATGATAGAGGAGAACACCACGCGGCTCGTTGCCCTCGAAAGCGGAGACGCCAATATGATCGACGCGCCACCTGCAGACGAGATCAGCAGGTTGAAAGAGGACGACAAGTACGAATCCTTCACCATATTCACCCCGGGTATGCCCTTGATATTCCAGCCCAACACTACGCGGATCCCCACTTCCGAACTGGCGGTAAGACAGGCGATGCTCTACGCGGTTAACCGCGAACAGGTCGCGAGCCTCCTGTCCTTCGGGGTTGATCCACCGGGTCACGGTCCCATCTCCAGTGCCACCTGGACCTACGATCCCGCCATCGCCGATCTCTATCCCCACGACGTCGACAGAGCGAACGAGCTCCTCGACGAGGCGGGCTGGGTCATGAATGAGAGCTCGGGTGTTCGCGAAAAGGACGGTCAACCGCTGAGGGTACGATTCGTCGCCAGCGTGGGACTCAACACGCAGGCGGGCGAGATCGTCCAGGCCATGCTCGAAGAGGTCGGCATCGACTTCGTTGTGGAGGGCATGGCTTACGAGGCCACCGTGGTTCGCATGGCTGACAACGATTACGAGATGGGCAGACTGGGATACACGCTCCTCGATCCTCACGACGCATTCTATCTCGCGTATCACTCCAGCCAGATCGAGGGCGGAGGACAGTTTAACCGCTCCCGAGTCAGCGATCCCAAGATCGACCAGTTGATCGAGGAAGGCTCCAAGGAAGTGGACACGGATAGGCGCGCGGAGATATACAAAGAACTCCAGCACTACATCATGGAGCAGGCGCTGATCATCCCCATAAAGGAGTCCTCTTTAACCCACGTCATGCACTCCGATGTCAAGGGGCTCGAGGCTGACTCCCTGGGTCGTCCATGGCTCTATAACGTCTGGATCGAATAGAGGGGTGAGTCCTTGCGGCCGGGGTTGGACCATGGTGGCTCCGGCCGCATCGTGTCCGTTCGCTCTTGCGACGAGGGAGGTATTCGATAGTTGAGCCGGTATATCCTGAAGCGGTTTCTTTTCGCCGTACCGGTCTTACTGGGAGTCTCGCTGCTGGTCTTCATGATGCTGCACGCGCTCCCGGTGGATCCGGTGAAACTCATGTTAACCGACCACGCGAGTGGGACGGCCCCAACGGCGGCTGGAACCATGACCGATGAAATGTACGAGAATATGAAGCGCCAACTTGGATTGGACAAGCCACTTCACATCCAGTTTGGTAGCTTCTTGTTTCGCGCGGTGCAAGGAGACCTGGGGCGGTCGTACCGAAGCGATAAGGCCGTCGCCAGCATGATCGCGGACAATATCTCGTTTACCGCCGAGCTGGCCTTCGCTTCCATGAGCTTGTCCATCCTCATAGGGGTGGTACTGGGGGTGTTTGCGGCGATCAACGGTGGTACCTGGTTGGACGCGGGAATCATGGCGGTCTCGGTCCTGGGGGTTTCGATGCCCAGTTTCTGGTTCGGCCTTGTCCTCATACTGGTCTTCTCCCTGGGTCTCGGGTGGTTCCCTCCGATGGGCGCCGGCGGGCTCCGCGCCCTGGTCTTGCCGGCCATAGCCATGGGGGTACCGGCATCGGCGACGGTGGCGCGATTGACCAGGTCCTCCCTGGTGGAAGTCATGCGACAGGACTACATGGTTACCGCCAGGGCCAAGGGGCTCAGGGAGATGGTGGTAGTGGCCAAACACGGCCTGAAGAATGCCCTGATTCCCGTGGTCACGATAGTGGGGTTGCAGTTTGGAGCTCTTCTCGGAGGGAGTCTCGTAATAGAGACGGTTTTCGGGCGACCGGGCCTGGGATACATCTCGGTCAACGCCATATGGAACAAGGATTTTCCCACCGTCCAGGGGATGGTGTTGTTCATGGCGACGCTTTACGTGGTTATTAACATCCTGGTGGATATCTCGTACGCGTGGTTGGATCCGCGCGTGCGCTACGATGGGGGGAGCTGATGATGGCGGTGGAGTCGAAGTTGGTGCAAGTCCGCGAAGACTTTTCGCCCAGGCGCGACCTGCTCAGAAGGCTGCGTAAGAGCCCCGCCGCCATGGTCGGGGGCATAATCCTCGCCGCGATAATCCTGGCCACGGTACTCGCACCCTTCGTGGCCCCGTACTCGCCTACCAAGATAGAAGCCGCCCGGGCTTTCAGCTCACCGAGCTTCACTCACCCGTTGGGTACGGACCATTTCGGTCGCGACATGCTAAGCAGAATCCTCTTCGGAGGTCGGTTGTCGCTGAGCGTGGGGCTGATCGCCGTCGCGATCGCGGGGACCTTCGGTATAACCCTCGGTGTCATGGCGGGATACATGGGAGGCTGGGTCGATACCGTCATAAGTCGGCTGATCGACGTCTTGCTCGCCTTCCCCAGTTTGCTTTTGACCCTGGGTATCGTGATCATCCTCGGGGCCGGCCTGGAGAATCTCATGATCGCGGTGGGTATATCCTCCATACCGGGGTTTGCGCGCATAGTACGCGGATCGGTGATCTCGACCAAGGAGAACACTTATGTCCAGGCTTCGATCGCCCTCGGATGCTCACCATCCACGGTAATGATCAGGCACATCCTGCCGAACGTAATGGCCCCGATTATAGTCTATGCAACCCTTCGCGTTGCCAGTGCCATCCTGGCGGGGGCCTCGCTGTCCTACCTGGGAATGGGCGCCCAGCCACCCACCCCCGAGGGGGGGTTAATGCTTTCCGACGGACGCGAGCACATGCGCCGGGCCTGGTGGATAACGACATTCCCCGGGGTTGCCATCATGCTCACCGTGATGTCCATCAACCTATTGGGCGATGGATTGCGGGACGCCCTGGACCCGAGGTTGAGATCCTAGATCATCTCCTCGGGGTGAATCTTCGTTCGCCGCCCCTCGGACCTGGGGTATACGGGGTAGAGACGATTCGGTTCCATCACGTCGCCACCCACCGTAGGTAAGGGTGGGTGGCGACGTGATGGAGTCGCTTCAGTAGGGGAAATTCCTGATCAGGACTATGGGAGTGGCGGCATCGGCGGAGCCGGCCGCCAGGTCGGCCATGGTGCCGAGGATGCTGGTCACGCTGCGCGGGGTTGTGCCCAGCGTTTCCCGGGATACGTCGCTGTCATCGGTTTGCACCATTTCGGCGATTTCTTCCCGCGTATAGCCCTGGCGGAACCAGGTTTCGACCTGCAGCTTGAGTTTGGTGCCCTGGCGCAATGATGCCCTCCGCAGACCTTCGCTGGAACCTATGGCCGGGTGGGGGTCTGCGAGTTCGTATATTC
>SLGS01000224.1 GCA_007136565.1 Clostridia bacterium
TACGCCGGTTTCGAGGGGGTCATACCCGAGGGGGAGTACGGGGGAGGAACCGTGCTACTTTGGGACAGGGGGACCTACGTTCCCGAGGGAGACGTAGGCGAAGGGCTGGAGGCGGGAAAGATAGAGTTCGAACTCCGCGGCGAAAAGCTCCGCGGAGGGTGGGTCCTGGTGAGGATGCCTCGCTTCGGGGATGACCAGTGGCTATTGA
Organism: Clostridia bacterium; assembly: GCA_007136565.1. Taxonomy (GTDB): domain Bacteria; phylum Bacillota; class Sulfobacillia; order SLMV01; family SLMV01; genus CSSED11-154. Next base: position 209 of record SLGS01000224.1, read on the forward strand.
TCAAGCGCCGCGACGAGTGGGTCGACGAGGATGTCGAGATCACCCGGGAGATGAGGGAATCCGTCTTGAGCGGACTAACCCTGGAGGAATTATCCCGGCACGAGGAGGAAAAATGATGCTGGAGAAGGTGCCGGTGGACATGCTGAAACTGGACAACCCGTCGCACGTGGGCATCGCCGTCGAGGATGTGCGGGCGGTCGCCGGGGACATGGCCCACTCCTTCGGGGTGGGCCCCTTCGGAATCCGGGAAGTGGCTACCCCCGCCCACCGGGGGACGGTCCGGGGAGAAGCGGCTGCTTACACCCTGAGGTTCGGGTACGCGCGGTGCGGACCCATCACGCTGGAACTCATAGAACCCGTCGCCGGCGAAACGATATACGACGAGTTCTTGGCCGAACGGGGCCCGGGACTTCACCACCTGGGGTTCATCTGCGATTCCACCCTGGACGAGGAGCTGGAAAGGTATCGGCGTGCGGGCTACCGGCCCCTCATGACACATCGCCGCGAGGATACGCGTTACGGGTGGGCATACCTGGATACCGGCCAGGGATTCCTCATCGAGATCCTTTGCGACCCGCCCCTGGGATGGTGGCAAAGCCGAAGCCTAGCCGAGGATCTGAAGGGACCCCTGGGCGAGATGGGTACTTCAGAGGACCAGGATGGTCCAGGGGGCCGTTAGAATCGCCAGGAGCCCGGCGAGGCGCAGGGAGGACGCCCTGCCCAGGGAAAAGGCGCGGGCCAGCGCGAAATTGAGGCCGAATATTAGGATCGAGGCGGGCACGATGATGGCCGGGGCGAAAACCGACCCGCTGCGGCCCACGGGTCCCGCTACCGCTTCGTATCCCCATAGGGCCGTGAAGTCCGCCATCAGGCCCAAGAGGGTGGCGAAGAGAGCGTAGCGCAGCGCCGTGGCGGAGTTCGAGCCCGGTGCCACGGAACCCCATGCCAAAAGGACCACGGCGGAGTTTATGCCCAGGTTCACCGCGAACATGGTCAGAAGCGTTCCGGGCATGGCCAGGTTCAGCCAGAGCGGAAAGTAGATGTCGAGCGTGTCGAGAAGCATTTTGATTCCCCCGTCGCGCGTTTATACCTGAGACGTCGGAAAATGCGGGGAGTTCCCCGCCCGGGGGATGTTGGTCACGAGAGGTGGGGTGCACTTGAAGACGCGCATTAGAGGAAGATACGTCGTCGGGTTCGACACCGAAGCGGATTCCCACGCGGTGTACGAGGACGGTGAGTTGGTTTACGAGGGAAACACGGTGGAGTTCGTCGGGCGCGGTTATCGTGGAGAGGTCGACGAGGAGATCGATGCATCCGATTGCCTGGTGACGCCCGGTTTCGTCAACGCCCACTCCTGCATGGACATATCTACGTTTCAGTTCTTTTTCGACGTCGTTCGGGAAAGGAGACGAGGTTACTCGGGGGACACGAGACGGCGAGACCTGTTCTCGGGTGAGCGGGATCACGTCTTCGAACCCGATGAAATCCGGGACGGAGCGCTCCTTTCTTTTCTCAACATGGTGCGCGGGGGCACGACGACCATGGCCGGGATCACCTCCTACCCCTTCAAGGCCCACAATGACCCTCTCTGGGAGCCGGAGATATACATGGAGGCGGCCTTGGCGGCCGGGTTGAGGGCCTACCTTTCGCACATGTACCGCGACCGCGTGGACGGTGTCGTGGATCGAAACAAGGGGAGGGAAGGGTTGGAGCGGGCCGTGGATTTCGTCGAGAAGTACCACGGTGCTTTCAACGACAGGATCCGGGGGCTATTATTCCCGTACACCCTCGATTCCACCAGTCGCGAGACCCTCCGGGAAACCCGGGAAGCCGCCGATGCCCTGGGGGTCGGGATAAGGATGCACTTCGCCCAGTTCCCCGACGAAATTCATCTGCTGGAGCAAGAGTACGGGATGACTCCGGTGGATCTCCTGGAGGATATCGGCTTCCTCGGGGAGGACGTTCTCCTGACCCATTGCCTATATCCCGCGGGACTGGAACCCGAGGCCCGGGATCGGGATCGCGCGCTGAGGATACTGGCGGAGAGCGATACCAGCGTGGGGCACTGCCCATGGGTGCTCATTATCCGGGGATCCGGCCCCATCTACCTGGACTCCATGAGCTCCTACTCCGAGGCCGGGATCAACGTTTGCCTGGGCACGGATACTTTTCCCCAGGACATGATAGCCGAGATGCGCTGGGGAGCCATCATGGCTAAGACGGCCCACGGTCGGCGCGACGGCGTGGGAACCGCGCGCGAGGTCTTCGACGCCGCCACGGTCAACGGGGCTCGCTGGCTCGGCCGGGAGGATATCGGCAGGCTGGCTCCCGGTTCCAAGGCGGACATCAACATAATTCGGTTGACCGACCATAACGTCGGGCCCCTGGCCGACCCCATCCGCAACCTGGTGTACTTCGGTACCGGGCACAACGTCAGGACGGTGATCGTGGACGGCGTCACCGTCGTCGATGATCACAGGCACCTCTTCCTCGACGAAGAGCGCGTGGTTCGGGCCTCCCAGCCGGTGTCCGACAAGGTGAGGGATACGTTGATTCGCTGGGACGACGAGGGTACATTGCCCGACGAGATGCCGCCCCCGGCATACCCCATTCTCTAGTAGCCCGGGGACGCATCGGGTACACTGTTGTTAGAAAGCGCCCGGCGAGGGCGCAAACGTTTGGAGAGGAAGGATTCCTGTGAACAAAAATGCACCCCTGGGACTGTTCGACTCCGGTGTGGGGGGCCTCACCGTCGTCCGGGAGGTCTTCAAGAGCCTACCCCGCGAAAAAGTGATCTACTTCGCGGATACCGGTCGGGTTCCCTACGGACCCCTGCCCCAGGAAGATATTCAGCGTTACACGGTACAGATCGTGAAGTTTTTGGCGGAGCGCGGGGCCAAGCTGGTAATCATAGCGTGTAATACCGCGACGGCGGCCGGCCTCGAGGCGGCCCAGGAGGCCGTGGATATTCCCGTCCTGGGAGTAATCGAACCCGGGGCCCTGCTGGCCCTCGAGACTTCGCAGAATAAGAGGATCGGCGTTATCGCCACCGAGGCTACCATCAAGAGCGGGGCGTACGAGCGGACCATCAAGTCCATGGATCCGGATGCCGAGGTGTTCGGGCAGGCCTGCTACAACTTCACTCCCCTGATAGAGGCGGGCAAGAAGGATTCCGAGGAGATCGCGGAGTACGCCCGCGAGTATCTCGCGACCTTCGACGGCAAGGATATCGATGCCCTGGTCTACGGATGCACCCACTATCCTCTGCTCGAGGAACTGGTGCAGGGTATCGTGGGCGACGGTGTTGCCCCGGTCAATCCGGCCGTCAGGGCCGTCGAGCAGGCAGAGGAGATCCTGGCGGACTCGGGATTGCTCTCGGATCGCACCGAGGACCCCGAGCACGAGTACTTCGTGAGCGGGGATCCGGACGCTTTCGCCGAACTGGGTTCCGTCATCTTGGAAAGACCCCTGCCGCCGGTGGGCAAGGTGGACATGGAGTAGCGAGTAGGGTATCGAAGGTGTGAGCATCGCGATGATCCGGCGGGGGCGCCATGGCCCCCGCCGCGGTCTTATCGGGTTCAGATTTCCTCCAACACTTCCCTCAGTGCCAGCAATATGGCGTCGATCTCGCCCCGGGTTATGACCAGCGGGGGAGAAAAACTCATCACGTCTCCCAGGGGACGGATTATTACGCCGCGTTTCAGCATCTTCCGGTTGACCTTAAGCCCCATGAGCTCCGAGGCCGGGAAGGGCTCGCGCGTCTTCGCGTCGGCCACCAGCTCCAGTCGCGCCAGGAGTCCCAGGCCGTCCACGTCGCCGACGTGGGGGAGGTGGGAGAGATCCCGCAATCCCTCGACCAGGTATTCTCCCATCTCGGCGGCGCGCTGCACCAGGCTTTCGTCCTCGATGATCCGGATGTTTTCCAGGGCCGCCGCCGCGGCGGCGGGGTGTCCGGAGTAGGTGGTGCCGTGGCGAAACTCCCGTCCTTCGCCCCATTTGCCGAGGCAGACTTCGAATATCTCCTCGCGGGTCAAGGTGGCACCCAGGGGCAGATAACCCGAGGTGAGACCCTTGGCGAAGACCATTATGTCCGGCTTGACGTCCCAGTTGCGCACCCCGAACATCTTCCCGGTTCTCCCGAACCCGGTGATCACCTCGTCGGCGATGAGCAGGACATCGTTGGCGCGGCATATCTCCTCGACCCTCTGCCAGTAGCCGTCGGGAGGGACGATGACGCCCCCGGCACCCATCACCGGCTCGGCGATGAACGCGGCGACGGTGTCGGGACTTTCGAAGGCTATGGTCCGGGCCAATTCCTCGGCGCAGGCCAGACCGCATTCCGGATGCTCCAGGCCGTACGGACAGCGGTAACAGTAGGGGGGTTCGATGTGGCGAAAGCCCGGGACCAGGGGTTCGAAGAGCCTGCGGTTCTGACTGACACCCGTGGCGCTCAAAGCCCCGAAGGTGACTCCGTGGTAGGCCTTTCGACGGGAAATTATCTTGAACTTGCGGTCGTGTCCCCGCAGTTTCCAATACTGCCTGGCCATCTTGAGGGCCGTCTCCACCGCCTCGGATCCCCCCGAGGACAGGAATGCCCGGGACATCCCCTCCGGGGCGGTCAGTTCTACCAGTCTCTTGGCGAGTTGCACGGCGGTTTCGTTGGACATTCCGCCGAAGGAGGGGAACCAGCTGAGTTTTTGCATCTGCTCCGCTGCGGCCTCCACGATCTCGGTGCGACCGAATCCGGCGTTGGCCAGCCACAGTGCGGCGTGGCCGTCTATGAACTCGCGACCGGTGGAGTCCACGATGGTGGCGCCGTCGCCGTCGACGGCGACGATGGGTTCTTCCTCCGCGAGATCTCCCATTTGCGTGTAGGGCGCCCACATGTATCGGGCGTAATCCTTTCTGATGTCTGAATTCAAGCCAATACCCCTTCCCCTGGAGGTCGGCGGATCGGACGGGGGTCCGGGCCGACCATCCTTTGTCGATGGCAGCTTCGCCCTCGGTGGGGCGATCTCCTATCGATGGGTAAACGGGATCCGGTGCACCACGATGCGGCACCGGATCCCGCGGGCGTTCGGCTCAGGCGGGGTGTTCGGGGTAGATCGGATCCAGCTCCATGGCGGACATGGTACATACCTCCATGCAGGCGAAGCAGCTGACGCATAGTTCCTGGGTCATTCGAGGTAGGCCGTCGGCCATGGTCAGGGCGTCGGTGGGGCACTCCTCGGCGCACTTGGCGCAACCGTCGCATTCCTCTTCGCTGAGGGCGAGGATCTTCCTCGATGCCGATTCCACCAGGCCGGCGCTGGCCGCGGCCTCGGGCCGAGTTTCGCCGGGGTTGAAACCCTTGGGCAGCGTGATATCCGGGGCGGCCTTCCAATCGCCGATGACTTCCAGCTTGGCGACGTCGACGGGGATACCCTCCCTTTCGGCCACGTAGGTCACGTGGTAGAGATTGGTGGGGTCGAGTCCCAGGATGCTGGCGCCCAGGATATCCACCGCGGATCCCGACGTCGAGGCCAGGACCTTGTTCAAGTACCTGAGGTTCGTGCCGAGCCCGGCCCGCCCCTCGACGGCCAGTATTCCGTCGACGATGTTGAGATCCGGGCGGCGGAGATCGTACACGTCCGCCAGGATGGACTCGAAGTGGCGCCGATTCTCGGCGATGACGTGCAGGTGGGCCTTCTGGGCTCCCGCCAGGTAGCCGAAAGTGTTCTTGATGGCGGCGGTGAGGCCAGTGCCCGGGTGTACCTTGAGCTTGGGTACGTTGATGACGTAATCGACGTCGAAAAGCAATCCCGGGAAGTACAGGTCCTCCTCGGGTAGTGATGGCAGGTTCTTTTTGACCAGGTTGATCCCGAAGTTCTCGAGGTGCTCGCCCGCGGCCTCTCCCAGGCCGTTGGTTTCGAAGAGGTTCTCGATTACCCCGTAGTTGGCCTGTCCCGGGTTATCTCCGACCATTACCCGCGAAGCGCCCGCCTTCTTGGCGGAGTTAATTACCGCTCGCAGGATGGACGGGTGGGTGTTGGCTCCCTGCTCGGGTTCCCTTTCGCTCAGGGCGTTGGGCTTGATCAGGGTGGTCTTGCCCGTGAGGTCTATCTCCAGGGTCTCGAATATCTCGTCGATGGTGGCCTGGACCTCGCGGTAGGTGCTGTCGTATACGAAGACCTTTGACATTTTTAGTGAATGCCTCCATTCGAAAGTGGCAGCTTGCCGACGTGTTCATCGCTCCAAATAATCCTCACATAGTGTAGCACACGATCGGGGGCTTTTGGATAGCGCCCGGGGAGTAGGAGGTTCTTCGGTGGGGGAGCGCCGCGAAGGGATGGTCGAAATCTTCTCAGCGGGGCTAGTCGGAGTCGTTCGCCCGGGGAGGTTAGGCCGATTCGACGGGGAAATCCCCCGGTATAAACCCGAGGAATCGCCGTTGACCGTCGCGACGGAAACGGGAGAGGAGAGATCGCATTGAAGATAGAGTATCCCATCACTTTTCTTTACTACCGCGATTTGGACGAGGTCATCCCGTTCTACCGGGACATCCTGGGCCTTCCCCTGCGGGTGGACCAGGGCTGGGCCAAGATCTTCGGCGTGGGAGAGGCCGCCTGCGTGGGCCTGGTTGACGAAAAGCGCGGTTCCATGAATGTCGTCGAGGAGAAGGGAGTATTGCTTACCCTGGTGGTCGA
>SLGS01000226.1 GCA_007136565.1 Clostridia bacterium
ATGATTATATCCCCCGACCGCTCGATGGTTCGCCCGGCGGCCACTCGGGACTCCACCGCGGCCCGAGGTCCCACGTCTACGATCCTATCACCGGATATGGCTACCGCCCCGGGATCGATGATGGCGGGCTCCCGATCGCTCATGGTGACCACGGCCCCGCCCAGGATCACCGAATCTACGCGCCGCCTCCCGTCATCGCTCATCGAAGATTCCACCATGATTCCCACTCCCTTCACCGGGCGCCCGGGAAACCCCGGGCGTCCTCGTGCCTCCAACCGTCCCAAAATCCCCGGGGTAGCTCCAGGTACCGGGATATGTCCACGCGCTCGGTGGCGCGTCGAGCCTCCTCCCTCGCCATGGCCACGACCTCGGATTCGTCGACGCTGTTCACCACGCCACCCTCCATGAGGATCTCTCCGTCCACGATGGTGGTATCCACGTCGTTTCCGTTGACGTAATATGCCACCAGCTGCGGGAGATTGTGGGCCGGCGCGAGGTGGGGCCTATCCATATCGATGGCTATTACGTCCGCCCGCTTGCCCACCTCCAGGGATCCCACCAGGTGGTCGACGCCCATGACCCTGGCGGCATCGATGGTCACCATTTTCAGGGCCCGGCCGGCGGGATACACATCCTGCGTCCCATGTGCCATCCAGTTCAAAAAGAGGGACCTATCGATATCCTTGAAGAGATCCAGGGATATCCGGGGCGCCGGACCGTCGGTGGTTATCGAGGTGCAAACCCCGGCGCGGAGCAACTCGGGTACGGGGCATCGCCCATACCAGAGGTTCTCCTCCATGGAGGGTGCGGAGGCAACCTTAGCGCGGGTCTCGGCGAGGATCTCTATCTCCGATTCCCGGAGGCCGTTGGCGTGGGCGATGACCACCTCGGGACCCAGCAACTCCCGGGCCTTTCGGGGTCCCATCTTCTCCACGGCAAAATCCACGGTGCCCTCGAACATGTGCGTCTGCAGCCTAACCCCGTAGCGGGCTGCGATGTCCTTGACCTCCTCGGCCTTCTCGATGATGAGGGGCACGTCGGCGTCGGAATAGACCGGGGTTGGGTCGTTCCTTCGGCGTCCGCGGGGATGCCTCCCGAAGAGGTAGGGCACCGAGAGGAAGGCCCCCATCATGTCCGATCCGGGCCCGCGGAACCGGGCCAGCACTTCCTCGGTGCACCGCAGGGTGTCGGCGTAAGTGAAACCCCGGACCTCGGGCTCTCCCGACTCCCACCACGTCGCCGTGTACGGCTCGGGGATGTGCTTTACGAAGAGGTCCGGGGGACCGACCCCGACGCTGCCCCGAAGCCCCACCTCGCGCTGGGCCCGGGCGTTGGCGTAGGCGAACACCGGGCTATCGGTGCGCGCGGGGGTACCCCCTATGGTGGTCATGTTGGAGGTGACGCCGAAACGAACCCTCTCCACGGCGGACAGCAGACCCTCCGCGTACCAAAAATCCTCGGTGGTCCCGTGGTAGTAAAGGTGCCCGCCGGGCCAGCCCAACAGCGGATGATACGTGGCCTTGATCATCCCGTGGCCCGCGTGGGAGTAGGTATCCACCAGGCCGGGCATGACGAGTTTTCCCCGGGCGCAAATCTCGCGGTCGCCCCGGTATCGATCCCGGATTTCCCCGGCAGTCGCCACATCCACGATCTCCCCGTCGCGAACGGCAATACCCCCGGGACTCAGTATCCGGTTGCCGGGGTCCATGGTCATGACATCCCCATCGAGAATCAGGAGATCTACCCTCTCGACTTCTCTCAAGAAAACTACCCCTCTCTCGTCGTTTCTGCACTGGACCTCGCGGCGCGGATACGAGGCCCGGGAACGCCAACAGCGGAGGGGATATCGACCGCTGGCCGACTCCCCTCCGCTGGTCTAACCATGGCGGGCCGGTACCCGCACGGACCATCCACTCAATGGCACCGGCCTTACTCGTCGTACTCCAGGGGAAACCCTTGGGCGTTCCAGGACTTCATGCTCCCGAGTACGTTGTAGACTTCGTCAAAGCCCGCCCGAAGCAGCACGCTAGCGGCCAGGCTGGCCCGATTGCCGACGTTGCAGATGACCGCCACCGGTCTTCCCCGGGGCACCTCGTCGACGCGGTCGGCCAGCTCCCCGGTGAATATCCAGCTCGACCCGGGGACGTAACCGTTAACGCGCTCGTTGGCGCGGCGCACGTCCAGGACCTCCACCGCATCCTCGTCCACCATGGCCCGAAGTTCCTCCGCGGTGATCAGACCCGAGGACTCCACCCCGTAACCCGTGCTGTACCAGTCCTCCATGCCGCCGGCCAAGTAACCCTCGAAGTTATCGAAACCTATCCGCAGGAGGGAAACCACCAGTTCGTCGATGACCTCATCCTCGTCCACCACCAAGAGCACCCTATCCGATTCCGGTTTCAGCACCCAGCCCGCAAAGGACGCGATGCCTCCCCGCCAGATGCTCAAAGACCCCGGGATGTGGGCGCCGCCGAAAGCCACGGGCGAACGGCAGTCGACGACCCGGGCACCGTCCTCCATGGCCTGCTTGAAGCGGGCGGCCGACAGGGGTTCGGGGCGGGGCATCGCCGTCGTCGGGGGCGGTCCCTCCAGGTTGTACTTCTCCATCAGGCGGAAGTAGTGGGGAATGGCCAATTCCTCGGCCAACTTGTGCTCGATGAAATCCTCCCTGGAAAAGGACAGCAACGGGTTCTGGCGGAGCTCGACCCCCAGCGTGCTATCGTTGCGCTCGGAGATGCTGTTACCGCAGGCCGAGCCGGCTCCGTGGGCGGGATAAAGTATGGCGCCTCCCCCCAGCGGCAGGATCTTTTCGTGGATGCTGTCGTAGAGAGTTCCGGAGAGTTCCCGTGCCTTATCCGGGTAGAAGTCGGTGCGGCCGACTTCCCCCACGAAGAGGGCATCGCCGGTGAACACCGCCACGGCCTCTTCTCCGGCCTCGGGGTGCACCAGGGCGTAAGAGAAACTCTCCGGGGTGTGTCCGGGGGTGGCCAGGGCCCGCACCCGTAGATCTCCCAGCTCGAACTCGTCACCGTCCTCCACGGTCTCGCCGTAGCCGAAGTCCAAGGCCCCACCGTGGAAGACGCGCGCTCCGGTTTCCCGGGCCAAATCCTTCGAACCGACGACGTAATCCTCGTTGCGGTGGGTCTCGAAGACGTAGCGTATCTGCATTCCGAGCTCCGCAGCCCGATCCGTGTACTTCCACCAATCCCTCTGCGGATCCACCACGGCGGCGGCGGTCATGGATCCCACGAGGTAGGATTGGTGGGCTATACCCGTGGCGATGAACCTCTCGACGACATATTTCATCTACTTTCCGCCTCCCATACTACCCATGACCTTGAGGATCATGTTGGCATGGGTCCGCTCCTCGAAAGCCATATCGATGAGAACGGACCTCAAGGCATCATCCTCCACCAGCTCCGCGGAACGTCGATAGAAGTCGTAGGCCTCGAGCTCCCAGGCCACGGCCCGCTCCAGGACCTCGGGCGCATCCTCGGGGTTTTCGAGATCCATGTCCACATCGTAGCTTCGGGCGATCTCCGCCACGCTGTCGTCCTCCACGTCCCAGTCGTCCACGGGGCGGGCGGCCAGGGCGGTCAGATCCAGCATATCCGCGGGGGCTCGCCCCTCGGCCTGGGCGGCCGACTTGTACTTGGAAAACACTATGTCCGTGTGCCGTTCCTCCATGACCTCCAGGTACTCGAGTACCTCCTTGGCCGCCGGGTTCGACACGCGCTTTGCGGCCAGCGAGTAGTATTGGGCGGCCTGGATCTCCCGTATGACCGCCACCTCGAGGAGGCCGGCGGTGGATGCGATCTCGTCGCGCTCCAGGGACTTGGCGGGGCCGGAGGTCTTCTCGAAGGGCCAACCCTTGATGCCTCCCTCGAGGCTGCGGGCGTCGAAACCGCGGCGGGCGAGGAGCCGGGCGCCGGCGCCTCCGCGCACCCCGGTCCCGCAATACGTCACGATGGGGCGGTCGGGATCGAAGCGTTCCGCCGCCACATCCAACTGCCCCAGGGGTATCGATAAGGCTCCGGGAATATGCTCCCCGGTGAATTCCTCGGGTTCTCGAACGTCGATCAGGAGTATTTCCGGACTCGATTTCATCATCTGTTTGAGGCGATCGGGGTTAACCGTACCTTCGGCGGCATTGGTGCGCTCACTCACGGTACCACTCTCCCATCGGGTAATGATCTCTCCCCGGAGATAATCTACCCTATCGTGGGCCGAAAAAAACGGCGTCGGCATCGCCATGGGGGATCTCGCCCGGGTCCGGGGGATCCCACCATCCTACTTCTATGCGAGGTGGGGCGTGCCCTTTGTCGCGGGAAGACCCCGGGGATGGCGATTCCCGGGGGAGGCGCGGGATCCTAGGTCGAATCCCCGGGGCCACGGACGCGATTGCGGCCCGCGTCCTTGGCCCGGTAGAGAGCCTCGTCGGCGCGCCGAAGGAGGGCGTGCCAGCTATCGTCGGCATCGAGGCGAACAGCCACCCCGAGGCTCACGGTGATGTGAAGTTCGTCGCCGTCGCGCACGGGGAAGGCGGTTTCCTCCACGGCGGATCGCATGCGCTCGGCGAGGACCAATGCGCCGCGATGGTCGGTCTCGGGGAGGATGACGGCGAACTCCTCTCCCCCGTAGCGGGCCACTATGTCCGAGTCGCGGCTGGCCTCGACCAGGACATCCGCCAGCCGGCGCAATACGGCGTCGCCCGCCGGATGCCCGTGGGTATCGTTGAGATCCTTGAAACAGTCGATGTCCAAGAACACCAGGGCCAAGTCCCTGTCGAAGCGATGGGCCCTCATCATCTCGCTTCGCAGGGTGGCCCGCAGGACTCGCCGATTCCAAAGGTCGGTGAGACCATCGGTGGCGGCGAGGCGGCGGCTCCTCTCCAGGGAGCGCACCTTGTCGTGGGCCTCCGAGGCCAATTCCGCCAAGGAGACGAGCATCATTTCGCCGGGACCCTCGAGGATGTCCGGGTCGCGGGCCTCCACGGTCAACACGGCCAGGACCTCGTCTTCGGATAGCAGGGGTATGGAAATTTGCGCCCGCGTGCCGAGCGTACCCGGCACGTAGTCGGGGTCCCGCCTCACGTCGGGTACGAGTACGGTCTCCTTTTCCCGGTAGGCGCGGTTGCTGATCCCCTTGCCGGGAGACAACCGGGACCCGGGTCCCACGCCCGTGGGATCTTGGCACCTTTGGGCCCGGACCTCGAGGACGCCGTCGTCATCGGGGACCAGGATCGTGGCATTGCGAAATCCCCGGGACTCCACCGCTATGTCCACGGTGGTCTCCCAGATCTCCTCTACGGTCCTCGCGGCGTGCAGATCCCGGGTGGCCCGAAAGGCCGAGTGCAGGCGGCTGAGGATGATCTCGCGCTCATCGTAGCGCTCAGCACCCCAATCCACGGCGTATCCTACGAGGGGAAAGTAGGCTGCTATGAAGATACCGACCTCCCAGTAGTTCCGGCGAATCTCGGGATCCCAACGGAAGGCGAAATCGAAAAAGAAGAGGCCGACCACCGCCAGCCCGCTGACGGCGCCGTAGGGGGGACGAAGCATCAATGCCGTGAACGCCACGGGCAGGGCCCCGGCGAAGTGGATCCAGGGGGCGGCGGTTCGATGCAGGATGTAGCCGTAAAGTGCCCAGGTGGCCAGGAGCAAGAGGCGAACCCGCCAGTCCCGTCGCATCTCCCGTAGTTCCGGTTTCAACGCGATCCCCCATCCCCCAAGAGCCATCCCCGTCGCTGAAATAGATTATAGGCCCACGCGGGCGCACGTGCCAGTCGGAGGGCATCGGCGAGGTGATTCGCCGTTCCCGCCCGGGCCGCGGGCGGGAACGACCCGGGCGGGAACGAAGGTCTCAGGGGTCCAGCCGATGCACGGATCCACCCTTCATGACGAAGGAGACCCCTTTCTTCAGGAGCCCGATGTCCTCCAGGGGATCCCCGTCGATGCCGATGATGTCGGCGACCTTACCGCGCTCCACGGTACCGTAGTCTTGCTCCACTCCCACGCACTCGGCGCCGGCGCGGGTGGCGGCCACGATGGCGTCGCGGGACGACATGCCGTATTTCACCATGGCTATGGGTTCGTCGGCGTTATCGCCGTGGGCCCGCATGGGGGCGCCGAAATAGTCGGGACCGGTGGATATCCTGACCCCCGCCTCGTAGGCCCTGAGAAAACTCTTCTCCATGGCCTCGATGCAGTCCAGCTGTTTTCTAAGCCTCCAGGGGGGCATGTCCAGCGGTCGCTTCACCGACGCTTTGAAGACCTCGATGAGGGCCAGGGTCGGGACGAAGTGCGTGCCCCTCTCGAGCATCATGGATATGCACTCGTCGTCGATGAAGTAGCCGTGCTCCACGGTGTCTACCCCGCCGCGCAGGGCGTTTTTGACCCCCGGGGCTCCCTGGGCGTGGGTGGCTACACGACGGCCGGCGCGGTGCGCCTCCTCGCAGATGACCCTGATCTCCTCAACCGTGTAGCGCTCATCCAGGGGATGGGTCTTCTCCGAGCCCACCCCGCCGCTGGTGGCTATCTTGATGAAGTCCGCGCCCAGGCGCGTCATCTCCCGGACGGCCCGGCGACACTCGTCGGGACCGTCGGCCAGGCGGGCGTTGGCTTCGGGGTTCTCCTTCACGGTCTGTACCGGCAAGAAGTGGGCATCGCCGTGTCCTCCGGTTTGGGTAATGACCTTGCCGCTGGCATATATCGTGGGTCCGGGGATCAGCCCGTCGCGCACGGCGCGGGCGGCGGAGAGGGCGATGGTGCTCCCGCAGTCGCGGACGAAGGTGAAACCGGCGTCGAGCAGCTTCCCCAGGTCCTCGACGACGC
>SLGS01000024.1 GCA_007136565.1 Clostridia bacterium
ACCTCCTTGGCAATCTGGTATACCATCGCCTCGATGAGTAACATGGCTCGCCGGTCCCCGGTTTCGGCCCGCTCTTCTATTGATCGTACATCCCGGGTTCCCAGGTACGCGAACAGTCCCGCCCCACCCATGAGGGCCTTTCTTAATTCCTCCCGCGAGTACTTGCCGGAGAAAGCCAGATCGACCAACCCTGTGGCGGGCAAGCCCCCTGCGCGATCGGCCCCGAAGGGCCCCTCCGCCACGGCATTATTGACGTCCACCGCACGGCCCTCCTCCATGGCGGCCACCGTGATCCCACTGCCCAGGTGCACCACTACGAGTTTAAGTTCGTCCAACGGAGTTCCCAGGCGAGTCGAGGCTTCCCGGGCAGCCGCCCTGCAGTTGAGCGCGTGCCACTGGCTAATCCGATCGATATCCGGCAGGCCGGAAACCCGGGCGACGTCCCGCATTTCATCGACGCTCACGGGATCGACGATGTAGGAAGGTATGCCCAACTTCTCCGCCATGGCCGCCGAAAGAAGGCCACCGAGATTTGAAGCGTGGTGACCTCCGAAACCCGTCCGAAGATCATTCAAGATGGCGGGGGTTATCGGGTATGTCCCTCCCTCGATGGGCCTCAGGAGGCCTCCCCTTCCGACGATGGCATCGAGATCACCCGCGTGTTCCCGGGCAAAATCCTCCACCGCCCGAAGCCTGTAGTCGAGTTGGTCGGGAATGGTTTCAAATTGCGCCAGATCTCCATCATCGTGGCGCAAGGTTTGTTCGGCGATACGATGTACCCCGGGTGAAGCCCCATCGCCCTCCAGGCGGTACACACCGACCTTAGTGGATGTATTCCCCGGGTTGATAGCGAGGATATCCAAGGTTCGGGGCGGTGAACTAGTCATGAAATCATTCTCCTCTCCTCCACATCGAGATCTGGCCATCCATCGATACCGATCCGGTCAGTTTCTCGACCATCCTGTGCCCGATGAAGGCGGCAGCGATCTCGCCGTCGGGCCCGGGAATAAAGTTTATCTCGTTGAGTTCTCCCCCGAAAGTGAAGACCGCCGAGGCCGGACCGGAAGGATCCAGGGTCAGCTCGGATCCTTGCATGGTCAGTTGTGGTCTACCATCTTTAACGATGACTTCCAAGCGATGGCCTTCATCCGATTCGTACTCACCCCTCCACCTATCCAGGATACTTGCCCGGATCTCCACCTTAGGTCGGCAAAACCTCGGTGTACGCACGTCCATCCCCGACAAAGCGTTGGCCAGGGCAAACCACAGATTCCCGGCAGGAGCCCAGGCAGCATTGGTCATGAGCATGATGGACACACCCATCTCGGGAATCAATCCGAAGTTGGTACGAACTCCCATGCCCCCTCCGCCGTGCTCGACGATGGTCGCACCATCGGCTGTCCGTCGCCGGGTGAGGGCGAGACCGTAATGTGCCTCGGGGGATATCGGTACCCGCGGCGCGATCATCCTGTCGATGGATGCCGGAGATACCAGTCGGTGACCGTCGAAGCTGCCCCGGTTGAGTAGCATCTGCCCAAACCTCATCATCTCTTTGGCCGAAGATCGCACGAATCCGGCGGCGGTCATGGGGGGCGAGTGCTCCCAGGTGGTGAACCTGATCGGATCCCCATCACCCTGGCGGGTAAATGAAGCCGCGACATCCGGTTCCCCGCGGGGATCCGGGTGGAAGGTGGTCCGCTCCATGCCCAGCGGTTGGAGAATCTCGTCGCGCGCGAACCGCGCGAAGGATCTGCCGTCCACCCGTTCGATCACCGCACCAAGAAGGGCATAACCGTCATTGGAATAGGAGAAAAACTCGCCCGGGCGCCCCAGGGGTCGAATATCGGTTCCGGACAAGTATGCGATGAGATCGTCGGAGGATCGAATGTCCGGACCCTCGATCCACGAATCCCAGTCCCCGGATCGGCGCATGGCGTCCACGACGGAGTTATCCAGCGAATCGCGCGTTGCGTAACGGAGAGCAGCCGTCGGAGGGAGTCCGGATGTGTGGCTCATCAAGTGCTCCAGGGTCACCGCCTTCGAGTCCCATCGACTCGTACCCCCGATGCGAAAATCTTCGAGGTGGTGTGCTACCGGGTCGCCGGTACTCAGGCCTCCCCTCTCCTCGAGCATCATTATGGCCAGTGCGGCCATCGACTTACCCACCGAGGCCAATTCGTAAAGTGTATCCCCCGTCGCTTCGATTCCTTCCACCGGGTCGGCGAACCCGAACCCCCTGGAGTAAATCGACCTACCGTTACGCGATACTGCGACCGAGACCCCCGGAATATCGTGCTCCGACATGCAATCCACTATGAATTCCTCGTACTCGTCTTCCCACCCCGGTGCAAAAGGCAAAGCGACTCCCCCTTCCAAGGACGCCCAAAACGACATTCCATCGTTCGCGAAAGCCCGCGCCGTCCCCTTCGAAGATCGGCAAAATGCGAGGTGGCCCACGTACGAGCGAAGTGCTCGAGGATTGTCGAGCGCGGGGACAGTTGGGGCGAGAGCGCGCTACGGCGCAATGCGGATCGATGAATCGGGCGAGGGGGAACGGCTTCTCGTAACGACGAAGACCCCCTGGAGGATTGGGGCACATGGCACCGTCAACGCCGAGGACGGTATCTTCTAGGGGACCTGGTGCCTGGGTGCGAAACCACCCTTGGCTACCCGGGATCGCTGTGCTATCATTTCGATTACCGAAACGGCTATGAGGGAGACGAGTAGGCGATTTCTGGACCGAACAGAGAGCCCGGGATGCTGAGATCCGGGACGGCCAGTTCGCCGAAAATCACTCCCGAGCCGCGGGCCGAAAGGAAGAACGATTAGGCCCAGCCGGTTGGGGACCGTTACATCCCCGGGAGCGGAAGCTCCACCAAGGGGGCCGGCGCGCGAATTACGCGCGATGGGTCAACGTGGGTGGTACCGCGGTCACACCGGTGGCCGTCCCATTTGGGACGGCCACTTTTTGCGTCTTGGGTATCCCAGGGCTATCCATATCCATTGAAGGAGGATTATCTTGTTTAAACCCGTCCCCGATGAAATGCACTTTCCAGCGATGGAGGATCGAATACTCGAATGGTGGGAATCCGACGGCGTAAGGCATGAATACCTCGAGAGGAACGCGCAAGCACCCGAGCGCTTCTCTTTCCTCGACGGTCCCATTACGGCTAACAACCCCATGGGAGTCCATCACGCGTGGGGACGAACCTATAAGGATCTCTTCCAGAGGCATCGAACCATGCGGGGATTCGCCCAAAGATACCAAAACGGTTTCGACTGCCAGGGACTTTGGGTCGAGGTGGAAGTGGAAAAGGAACTCGGGCTCAACTCGAAAAGGGAAATCGAAGAGTACGGTGTGGCCGAGTTCATACAGCGTTGTAAGGAACGCGTTTACAAGTATTCCGACGTTCAAACGGAACAATCCAAGCGCCTCGGATACTGGATGGACTGGGAAAACTCCTACTTCACCATGTCGGACGAGAACAACTACACGATATGGCACTTCCTAAAGACCATGCACGAGCGGGGCCTGGTGTACAAGGGAAACGATGTGATGCCGTGGTGTACCAGGTGTGGCACGGGCCTCAGCGAACACGAAATCGTCACTGAAGGCTACAAGGAGCTTACCCACACCAGCCTTTACGTCCGACTTCCCATCGAAGGAGATGAAGCCAGTCTTCTCATATGGACCACCACACCCTGGACCTTACCGGCCAACGTAGCCGTCGCGGTAAGCCCCGACGATACTTACGTACGCGTCGCGGTAAAGGACGAGATTTTCGTCCTCGCCGAGGAAGCGGCCAAACGAATTTTCGGCGATGACGTCGAGATCCTCGAGCGTTTCCCGGGATCGCAGCTGCTGGGTACGACGTACTTGGGTCCACTCCCGGATCTACCCGCACAATCGGATATCCAAACGACGGTGATACCGTGGGACGACGTAGACCCCCAGGAAGGCACGGGCTGCGTCCACATAGCGCCGGGCTGCGGCCGGGAGGACTATCAACTGGGAGGCGAGCACAACCTACAGACCCTCGCGCCCATAGATGAAAACGGGACCTTCCTCGAGGGCTACGGATTCCTCAGCGGGATGGACGTGCACGAAGCCAACCCGGTCATCGTCAAACATCTCGTCGACAACGGCAGAGCGCTGCGGACCGAGGATATAACCCACCGGTATCCCGTGTGCTGGCGATGCTCCCAGGAGCTGGTCTTCCGCCTCGTGGACGAATGGTTCATAGCCATGGATCCCTGGCGGGAGGACATCATGGACGTCACCAGGCAAATCGAGTGGATCCCCGAATTCGGTTTGGAGCGCGAGTTGGACTGGCTGCGCAACATGAGTGACTGGATGATCTCCAAGAAACGCTACTGGGGGCTGGCTCTGCCCATCTGGACGTGTTCTAGCTGCAACCACTTCGACGTCGTCGGCGGGCGAAACGAACTCCGAGATAGGGCAATTGGCGGATGGGAAGAGTTCGAAGGTAACTCCCCACATCGTCCCTGGATCGATGCCGTCGAAATAGAGTGTTCCGAATGCGGCGGAAACATGGCCCGCATTCCCGACGTCGGCAATCCCTGGTTGGATGCCGGGATCGTGGCCTATTCCACCCTGCACTACCTCTCCGATCCTGCGTACTGGGAGAAATGGTTCCCGGCGGATTTCATAACGGAGAGTTTCCCCGGGCAGTTCCGCAACTGGTTCTATTCCCTGTTGGCCATGAGTGCTGGGTTAACCAAGCGCCCACCATTTCTCGCGGTCCTGGGGCACGGCCTGGTCCTCGATGAAAACGGCGAGGAAATGCACAAGAGCGCCGGGAACGCCATACTCTTCGAAGAGGCGGCGGGGGACATGGGTGCGGATGTCATGCGATGGCTTTACATGTGCACGAACCCGACTTCGAATGTCCTCTTCGGGTATGGAGCCGCCAACGATGTGCGCCGCAGGTTCGTGATACCGCTTTGGAACGTATATTCGTTCTTCATAACTTACGCCAGAATCGACGGCTTCGACCCCTCCTCGGCCGCGGAAGTGCCACTCGAGGAAAGATCTCCGCTGGATCGATGGCTGATGGCTCGCCTGGCCTCCGCGGTATCGAGGGCGGATCGGGCGCTGCAGGATTACGATGCCGCCGAGGCGGCCAGGTCTTTGGAAAGGTTCACGGATGATCTCTCGAACTGGTATGTGCGCCGCAGTCGCCGGCGATTCTGGCAGAAGGGCAACGCTCGCGGGAACAGCGTCAGCGACAAACTGGCCGCATATCACACGCTATACGAATCCCTATGCCTGTTAACCCGTGCCCTGTCTCCCTTCATGCCCTTCATCACCGAGGAGATGTATCAAAATCTCGTATTGAATCCCTATCCGGAAGCACCTAGAAGCGTGCACCTGACCGATTACCCCTCTGCGCCCGGAGAGTGGTTCGATCTAGGGCTCGAAGGGGAAATGGCGTCCGTTCGCCGCATCGCCTCCCTCGGGAGAGCGGCGCGGAATGCCGCCGGTTTCAAGGTGCGTCAGCCCCTGGAAGCCATAATGGTCGCCGGTCCCGACTGGGATAGGAGCCTCGATTTCCTTATACTGGAGGAACTGAACGTGCGCCGAATAGACCCGGTATCGGATGAGTCCGACTTCATTACCTATGAGGTCAAGCCGGACTATTCTTCCCTGGGTCCGCGCTTCAAAGCCGACATGCCCCGCGTGGCGGAGGCCGTCTCCGGGGCCGACCCCGCCTTCCTGGCCAACGAGGTGGCCGAAGGGCGGGCGGTGGAGGTCGGGGGATTCTCCTTGGAACCCGAAGACCTCGTCGTCAGGACTCACAACCGCGAAGGCTACGCCGCGGCCACCGAGGCCGGTTTCACCGTAGCCGTGGAGACCGAGCTAACCGAGGAGCTGCGCCACGAGGGGCTGGCCAGAGACGCCGTGCGATTCATCCAAGATAGCAGGAAGAAGGCCGGCCTAGAGGTGTCGGATCGAATCCGCGTTCGGTACTCGGCGCAGGGAGAACTGGCCGACGCCCTGGCCACGTTTGCCGACCTGGTGGCGGATGAAATCCTGGCCGTCGAATTCGTACCGGCCGATCCCCAAGGAGATGTCCACTCCACCGAAATCGACGGCATGCAACTTTGCCTATCCATAGAGAAGGTGGACTGATTCGATCCATCCGGGGCGGCGATCCTTCGCCGCCCCGCGAGAATTCCCACCGAATCGCCGGGAATTCCACGAGGACGGGAGTGTGACGATGAAAAGTGCAAATAGCGGCGTCATCTTAATCCTGGTCTTGGTCCTGGTGATGATGGTGGGGTGTTCCGAGGCCGACACGCCGGAAAACGGAGAGCTGCCCGAGGCCCTAGCCGAGGAGATCGACCGCCTCGAATCCCAGGTGTCCAATCTCGAAGGGGAATTGGAGGAACTGCGACGTAGAATCCATCGCCTCGAAGCCTCTCCGTTGATCGGAGACGACGGCCAACTCAAGGTAGTGGTGTATTTCGGGTTGGTGACGGCCGACCGCATCCTGACCGTACCGGTATTGCGCGAAATAGGGGAATCAGAGGATCCCATCTTGGGAGCATTGGAAGCACTGATCCTCGGCCCTTCCACCGATCAGCTCTCCCCTATTCTTCCTCCCCACGCGCGCATCTTGGATCTACAGGTGGACGATGACATCGTCACGGTGAACCTGGGCGACGAAGCGGCCGATTACGCCACCGGTTCGGCGGGCGAAAGCATGGTAATCGGGAGTATCGTCAACACACTCACGGAGTTCCCCGGCATAGGGAGGGTTCGTATTCTCGTGGAAGGCGAGGCCGGTGTTTCGTTGGGAGGACATTTCGATCTGGACGAACCACTGGAACGCTTCGATGGCATGATCCCCTGAAGAGTTAGATCAGCGGAGGATATGGTCGTAGGGAACCTCGTCGGATATCAACTCGACGATGATGCCGTTGGGCACACAGATGGATCTGTCGCCGGCGGTCTTGAGATGACCGGTCTCGACGCAGATCAGCTGCGGACACTCAGAATGGTAGACCGTGACTTCCCTGCCCGACACGCGTAGAGCCATCCCCCCGGAGGGACCATCGATCCACTCCTCGAGATCGGCGGGCAATGGAATCGTCTCGATGACCTCGCTGCCTCCCCCGGGCTGAAGGCGAATAATCCGGAGCTCGGTGGCCTCCCCGCCGGCGGACATTCCCATGGCATACCAGGTCGCGCCCGCCACCGCGAGCACCAACACCATCGCGATGACATCCCATCTACCGAAGAGCCGCCTAAAGTCCACCGTCCACCATCTCCACTCGCTCACGCATCCTGTCGGTGTAGAGTATTCGACCATCGGTTGTTACCACGAGACCCTCCAGTCCTCCATCGCCCCACTCGTCAATGAACGCGATGGCATCCTCGGGAGACATGGGCATGGCGGCCGTGGAAACACCGTCCGCACCCAGGGAACTGTCCGAAACCACGGTCACCGCCATGATACCACTGTCCGCCGGTCGACCCGTGCGGGCGTTAATTATGTGCGAACGCCTTATGCCCTCGTCATCGATGAAGTAGCGCTGGTAGTCGCCACTGGTGCTCACGTGCTCTCCGTCGTGAAGATCTAAAGCACCGTATATGCTCCCGGTATTGCGGGGGTGTTCCAAACCAATCCTCCACGGCCTTCCCCCGGGAGCCGTTCCCAGTGCGCCTATGCTGCTCGGTCCGGCGATGATCAGGGCTCCGCTCACGCCGAGCTCTTCGAATCGTTCCAAAGCGAAGTCCGCTACGTAGCCCTTCATCAGGGCCTCCAGGTCTAACCTCATCCCGGGATCGAAGCTCAGGCTCTCGCCGTCGAGGTCGACGCGCGACCAATCAACCAAATCCATGGCTCCTTCAATCTCGGCTTCCGACGGCACTCGGTGATCACCGCTGTAAAAACCCCAGATTTCCACCAGCGGCCCCACGGTCGGGTCGAATACTCCACCGCTCCGTTCGGCCACCTCCAGGCCGTAACCCAAGAGGCGCCCGAATTCTTCGGATATTTCCACGGTGTCCCCGGCGGCCTGGTTTACCCGCCGGGTTTCCGAGCTTTCGCAGTAGAGGCTCAGGCGGCAGCCGAGTTCCTCCATCTCGTCGATGATCCCCCGAACCTGCGATTCCAACACATCCATATCGCGGGCTGCGTGGACCCGCAGGGTAACGATCGTGCCCAATACGAGTGCATCTTCAACCACGAGGTTCGTATCGGCAGCATCCGTCGGATCCCCATCGGACGGGGATGAACACGAAACGACGATGGAACCGGTGGCGATGATACAGGCGATCGCCACCGGCAACACAAATCGCAACCATCCGGACCCTCTGTTCGTCAAACCGCTTCTTCCTCCGACCTAACGCCTTCGCGGGGCGGCTGTAGGGCACCCGTCGGGCAGACCTCTATCGCGACCTCGCATCCATCGCAATTCTCGTAATCCACCGTAGCGAGATTGTCCTCGAGACTGTAAGCCTCGGGGCATTTGCGCACGCACAAACCGCAGGCGATACAGGCATTCTTGCAGGCCCTGCGCGACTCCCGCGGTCCATCGTGTGAAACGCACATCACGTACACCGGCAGATCTTCGTCGAAGATTTCTATTATGTCCCTCGGACAGGCTTCCACACAGTTGCCACAGGCCGTGCACTTCTCTTCGTCCACCACGGGTAGTCCGTTTTCCGCCATGAATATGGCGTCGAAGGGGCACACCCGAACGCAGTTACCCAGACCCAGGCAACCGTACTCGCACTCCTTGTGCCCCCCGGCCACGGCGTGGGCCGCATCGCAGTCGGGTTCCCCGACGTACTGGAACCTTTCGACGGCCGCTTCCAGGGTGCCCCTACAGCGCACCTTGGCTACACGCCTGTTCTCGCTGATCTCTATCTCGTGTCCGAGGATATGGGCTATATGCTGATACATGCCCGAACCGCCCACGGGGCAATCCACGGCACTGGCCTCACCATGCACCAGGGCCTCGCTGAAAGCGGTACAGCCGGCAAAGCCACAACCACCGCAATTGGCCCCGGGGAGGGCTTCCTCTATTGCTTCTATCCTCTCGTCTCGCTTGACCGCCAGGACACGGGAGGCGAAAGCCAGCCCGGCTCCAAAGAGCAGTCCCAAGACCATGAGCGTTACTACAGCTTCAACCACGGGTACAACACCCCTATTCCCGACCTAATCCGGATGACAAGTCCCATCGAAATATCAGCCCATCAACCGCCCAGCAACGCCGTAACATCGAATCCACTGAAGGCCATGAACGCCATGGACATGAGCGCGGCCGTCACCAGAGCGATGGGCGTACCCTTCATCGGTCCGGGGACATCGGCGCGATCCAGGCGTTCCCGCATGGCAGCGAACAAAACGATCACGACCAGGAAACCCACCCCGGCGCCCAGGGCGTGAAATACGGTCTCGAGGAAACCGTACCCCTCGGTCACGTTGAGCAGAGCTATACCCATGATGGCGCAGTTGGTCGTGATCAAGGGCAGGAAGACACCTAGAGCCCTGTACAGTGGAGGACTATACCTCAATAGAACCATTTCAACAAACTGCACCAAGCTGGCGATGACCAGGATGAAGGCCACGGTCTGCAGATAGTCTATGCCAAATCGTACGAGGAAGTTGTGCTGTATCAGCCACGTTACCACCGAGGAGATGCTCATCACGAATATGACCGCGCCTCCCATGCCCACCGCGGTGTTTAGCGTCTGCGACACACCGAGGTAAGGACAAATCCCGAGGAACCTGATCAATACCACGTTGTTGACCAGGGCCGCGGCGAAGAAGACTACTACGAGATCAGCCATGGGTCAGTGCCTCCTTCCGCGCCTCGAGTTCGGCCCGACGCGCGCGGGCATCCCACCAGTTCATGGCTCCCATGAGGAGCCCGAGTCCCAGGAACGCACCCGGGGGCAGGATCATCATTATCGCGGGCCTATACGCCGACCCCATAACGGAAAGGCCGAAGATGGTACCCGCTCCGAGGACCTCCCTGATGGAGGCCAGCACGAAAAGAGCCAGGGTGAAACCGAGTCCCATGCCCAAGCCGTCGGCCACGGAATTAATGACCGGATTCCTGGATGCAAAGGATTCGGCGCGACCGAGTATGAGGCAGTTCACGACGATAAGGGGGATGAATATGCCCAGCGCCTCATGCACCGGTGGCACGAGGGCGGCCATGGTGTAATCCACTATGGTTACGAAACTGGCTATGATCACGATGAAGCATGGTATCCGTATCTTCTTGGGGATCAGGTTCCTAAGCAGCGATACTATGATGTTGGACATGAGCAGAACCGCCGTGGTGGCAAGCCCCATACCGATCCCGTTGATGGCCGAGGTTGTTACGGCCAGGGCGGGGCACATACCCAATACCAATCGCAATACCGGATTCTCTATCTTGAACCCCTTGGCGAAGTCAGTCCATATTCGACTCAAGGCTCACCGCTCCTCTCCCACATGCGCGTACGCCTCCAGGGCCAACTCTACCGCTTCCGTGACGGCCTTCGCGGAAATCGTGGCTCCGGCGAGTCCGTCCGCTTCCTGCCGGGTGGCACCCGGCTCGGCGGGCAAACCCACGTAACGCTGCAGAAATGCATCCTCGACTATACGGGCTCCAAGGCCGGGTGTCTCGGTCTGCTCCAGCACCTCGACGCCGGTAATCTCTCCCGCGGATACCCCCACCATGAGGACTATGTCCCCGGAGTATCCGGGCTGGGCGACCTTGAAGGCGACACCCGCCGGTACACCCCGGAAAACCCCTCGGACATCGCCGCGCATATCCGGCATTTCTTCGCCGAGATCCACGGCGGAGACCGACTCGGCGGAGGATAACACGGTCGCCACGGCGGCCCTCTCCGCCTCCGCTCGATGTGCTGCGATCCTGGGCTCCGCTATGTCGTGGGTGAAGGCAAGGGCGAAGCCACTCAAGACGCAGATGAGTGTCAGGAACAAACCCAAGTACAAGATTCCCCCGCGCCCATGGTCAGCTTTCACCGGTCTTCACCCCCGTGCCGAATACCCTGGGACGGGTAAATCTCTCGATGAGTGGTACGGCGGAGTTCATCAGCAAAATGGAGTACAAAACGCCTTCCGGATATCCTCCAAAGCTCCTGATGACGTATGTTAGAAGCCCGCACCCGAACCCGAAGACCAACTTGCCCCGGGCCGTGATCGGACTCGTAACGTAGTCGGTAGCCATGAAGAAAGCACCCAGCAACAAACCTCCTGCGAGGAGATGGAAGACGGGATCATCCCCTCCGACCAAGGCCAAGAGCATTACCGTTCCTATGTATGAGGCCGGTATCCGCCAGTTGATTACTCCCCTGAACAGAAGGTACATCCCGCCGATGATAAGCGCGAGGGCGGAGGTTTCCCCCAGGGACCCCCCGACGTTACCGAGGAACAATTCCATGGCGGGGGTCTCCACGGCGGAGAACTTCAACAGCGCCAGGGGAGTGGCGGTGCTGACGGCATCGAATTCCGCACCCATCCAGGCCCCGGAATTCCAGGGCCAGCGAAACGATGTAAGCAATACAGGGAATGAAGCGACCAGGAATGCGCGTCCTACGAGGGCGGGGTTGAACATGTTGAGCCCAAGTCCGCCGAATATGGCCTTACCCACCCCGATGCCGAAAGCCCCGCCGAGGAAGCCTACCCAGATGGGCAAGTCGGGCGGAAGAGTTAGTCCGAGCAAGAGCCCGGTAACCAGCGCGCTCCCGTCCCCCAGGGGAATGTCCTTCCCTCGAGCCGCCATTATCCCGGCCTCGGCCACGAAGGCACCAGCGATACAGCTCGCGATGGTTACCAGTGCCCAGGTACCGAAGAAGTAGGTAGCCGCGGCCACCGCCGGCAAGAGAGCAATAGCGACGTCGAGCATTATGCCACGGTTCCGGGTCTTATCCTTTAAGTGCGGCGAGGATGTGACCGTTAGTGCGGAGCGATCAAGGTTTTCTTCTACGCTCAATGCCGAGCCCTCCTCCAAGTTCTTCTACCATAGACCGCCATGATCATCCCTCATCCCTCTGACGCGCCTGGGCTTCCATCTTGGTGAGTCTTATGCGCGGAAGCAATCGCTGGTTAGCCGGGCAAATGTAAGAACAGCTACCGCATTCTATGCAATCCAAGGGATTGTATTCCAGGGCTTCGTCGTCGGGATACCGGGCGGTGAACAGTGGCATGAGATACGCCGGGCAAATGTCCACGCACCGGCCGCACCTTATACAGGGTTCTTCCTCTTCGTAGGTGACGATTCGAGAACTGAGGGCCAAAAGACCCGATGTACCCTTGACTATCGGCATATCCAAATCGGCGATGGCCTGACCCATCAGGGGACCGCCGGAAATGATCCTCGCGGGGCTCTCGGTGAACCCACCGCAGAATTCGAATAGGTCTCGAATCGGTGTACCAATCCGCACCCTGAGGTTGGCCGGTCGCGCGACGACGTCACCGCTCACGGTGACGATGCGCTCTACCAGCGGCATGCCCGTTCGTATGGCGGCCGATATGCTGGCGGCGGTGGCAACGTTATTCACCACGACACCGACGTTGAGGGGCAATCCGCCCGAAGGCACTTCTCTGCCCGTAACCGCCTTGATCAATTGCTTTTCGGCACCCTGGGGATACTTCGTCTGGACGGCCACGACCTCGAAGTCCCGGTCGCCGACGGCCTCCCTGACTGCCTCTATAGCCTGGGGCTTGTTATCCTCGATGCCTATGATGCCTCGCTTCGCCCCGGTAGCCTTCATTATCACTTCCAGGCCAAAGACGATCTCCCCGGGCTCTTCGATCATCAATCTGTCATCGCACGTAAGAAAAGGCTCGCATTCGCACCCGTTTATGACTATCGTGTCCAATTCGTTGCCCTCGGGTGGTGAATACTTCACGTGGCACGGAAAAGCCGCCCCGCCCATACCGACGATGCCTGCCTCGCGTATGATTCCTTTGATCTCTTCGGGGGAAAGATTCCGCATATCTCCCGCGGGTTCTATTTCTTCGGAGGGCCTATCTTCGCCATCCGAATCGATAATTACCGCTGGGACTTTTCGTCCGTCCGATAATCTCGCCGAGCCAATATCAGCCACCTCGCCCGATACCGGGGCGTGGACCGGGGCGGATACGAAAGCGTCGACGTCTCCAATCTTTTGTCCGAGACGAACCTCGTCTCCTTTGGAGAGCTCTGTCTCTTCGGTTACTGCCGGCTGGCAGGGAGCCCCGATGTGCTGAACGAGCGGGACGACTACCCTATCCGGCGGTGGAAGGTTCTCGATGGCGGAGGAAGAGGTCAGGTCCTTGAACTCCGGGGGATGTACTCCGCCGCGAAAGGTCTTCGCTGCCATCTACATTGCTCACCTCCAGGCGGTGTGGGGTCACTCGAGATCGCGGCCTCGACGCCGAGGGACGATGGAATGTCAAGATCATCGTTGGTCGTAACCGCTCGACGTGGACACCTTTTGTATGATAACACTAATGGAATTCATTTCACACGGTGGGAAGAGCGAAGAGTACCGCGCGGTGCCCGGGTCCGAAAAGGTCCCTGTACCGCCACTGGAACGAAGAACTCCGGCGAGTTCGCCGGCCAACCGGTTAGACCGTCAGAATCAGCTGACCCCTTTCAACCTTATCATCGCTCAATAAATCGGTGTCCGACAAATCCGGCAGTTTCTTCGCCCTTTTCGCGATCCACGCGTGTCTTTCCGTCGCGGGATTGCGGAGGGCACGATGTTTCAGCGATCTCGGGGTAGCTACCCTCTTCTCGGTGGTTCCCACGACCACGTAATTGTTGCCATCCCCCAGGAGTCTTCGCCAAAGGGGCAGGGCCACCTCGAACAGGTGAACGGAGGGAAATACCTCCGACATCGTCCGAAGTATTATCCGGACGGTTTCACTCTTATTACCTCGAACCCATCCCACGGCGTTCACCACTACCACACCCGGTCTCTCGCGCCGATCCACGCTGCGATTGCGCAGAGATCGCCGGATCAGCTCGAAACACTCCCGAGTGTACATCCGGGACGGGTATCCGTCCTGGTTGTAGGCGTCGAGAACCACGTGATCGAAGGCCCCCGGATGGAGGGCCAGGTACCGTCGTCCGTCTTCGACGACCAAGGATACCCGATCGTCCCCGGGGACGAAGAAATAGTCTCGGGCCACCTCGACGACGTTGGGATCGATATCCACCGCGTCAATCCTGGCTGCCGGATAGGCCTTGTGAAATGAGCGAACCCCGGCACCACCGCCGAGGCCCAGGAACAACGTTCGATTGGGATCGGGATTGAAGAGGGAACCGGCGTGTAAGTAGGGGATGTAGTTTCCGACGTGCCTGTCTGGATCGGAGAGGTCGACGGTAGTTTGGGGTAGACTGCCGAGGAACATCGTCCTCCTGTTACCCCTATCTACGACCTGCAATCTGCCGCTTATTCCCATGCTGTCGTACACAATTCGCTCGCTCAAGGAGGTGATCCACCCTACCCTTTCCGTTCCTCACCCTCAGCCGAGGAGTGAGTCACCACCGGCCCCTTTGGGTCCGTCGCGTCCGGATGGGGGTGCGATATATTGCACCGAAGGCCTCCGGGGTGTCGGTTGTGGATACAGGTCCATGAGATCGTATACATCTTCGGGAATCCCGGGAGTGACCGGTATCCCCAGGGCCTCCAGCTCGTTTATGTGCAAGGGATAATCGTGTGTCCACCTGCCCTCGGTCAAGTACCTTGCAATTTCCCGGGCTTTGGCGGGTTCGTGTTTTCTCTCCAATAGGGCGGAAACGTTGTGACGAACCTGGACCATGGCCTTCCTGGCTATATCTCCACATATTAGGGTTTCGTCATCGACCTCCGATACCCCTTTTTGCCCGATGGCCGCCAGGATGGACGCCGCCGGATATCCTCCCAATTGCGGGTCTATGGGGCCCAGCACGGCATTGGGATCCATCATGATCTCGTCAGCAGCCAGGGCCAGGAGGGTACCCCCCGACATGGCGTAATGGGGTATCATAACCCGCACGCGAGCGGGATGAGCCGCCAAGGCGAGGGCTATCTGTTCGGCGGCCAACACCAACCCGCCCGGGGTATGCAGTATGAGGTCTATGGGAACATCATCGGCAGTCTTACGTATAACCCTGAGGACGCGCTCGGAATCCTCTATATCGATGTGCCTTTGCAATGGGATACCCAGTATGGTCAAGGTTTCCTGGCGATGAATCATGACTACGACCTGGGACCCATTTCGGCGCTGAATCTTCTTCATCAGCCGCTCCCTGAGGGAATCCAGCTTGCGCTGCTGGTAGGCGGGGAAAAATGCCATGGCTAAAAACACCAGGAATACTAAATTCCAAATCGAGAATTCCAAGCCCTTTCCTCCGATCTGGTATCCGCCTTGTCTTCGCCGCGGCGCAAGACCTGTGTGAGGCCCCTGAGGCCGCCCCGACCGCCGGCCGCTTCCAATTCCAACACCTGGACATCCACGCCCATCTCTCGAAGGGCGACGGTGGGTGAATCCCCGACGCCGGCCGCCACGACCACCTCGTTCGGACCGAGCACCATGAGTCCGGAGAGGGTGTAGGGAGATTCCGGACGAGCCGCGACTACCTCTTTGCCCTTCTCGGCCAGGTATTCGCGGAAACCTACTTCGCGGCTCGGACCTTCAGTTCTCACCTCGGACGCATCGTAGATCTCGACCACCGGCTCCCCGGATGCCTCCAGCCTGTCTTCGTGGACAACGGCGTGGCCAGGGCCCACAAACACCAGGTAGTCGTCGAGGTGGACCAAGGATGTATCCCCATCCCGGACGAGAGCCACCTCCGGCACACCGAAGGCCCCAGCTCGCAAGATCTGTTCGAAGGCTTCCCTATTGCTCGACGGCCCCACGCGAAGGAGGGCGAAATCACCGCCGGGGATGAAATCTCCACCCTCCAGGAAGCCCGGCTCGACCACTTCGGCGACGGGCCTGGTCCCCAGTTGTTTCATCGCCAGCGACATCAGCCGGTTCTCCCATCGACGGGCGGGATTCGAAGCGCGACCCATTACGGCCCCGGCGGCCGTCGCGATAAGGGCGTCCCTGACGAAGTGCGCGGCCAGGGCGGGACGAACCGTGTACTCCATCATGGCGGGGTCCCCGTCGAAGCCAACCTTCACCAGGGGGCGCAGTAGCAACAGATCCGCCAAGACCTCGGGATGAGCGCGTTCGATAATTCGATCGCGACGTTCGAGGAGAACTCGCCGCCTGGCCTCGGAAACCCCCGGGGCAAACCTGTAATCCAGCGCCTCCGCCGCGACGGAACGCAGTCTATCTAAAGGCGGACCTTCTTCGGGTTCTCCTACCGCGTCTATTGCCCCGTTCGTCAGGGCATCGCGCAGGCTCAAGACATCAATACCCCTAGCCTCGAGGAGGAAGCGATAATTCTGATGATCCCACTGGACGGCGGTGAGGTCGAGGGGGGCCTCCAGCTCTTCGGCGTTGACCTCCATCAAACCAAATAACGCTTCTCGCCCCGGTTCGTGCAACAGAACCGATTCAACCCGCGCCCATTCTTTCGTTTGCTTGACGACTATGTTCGTAGAACGCGTTGTCGACGCCTCCTAACCCGAGTTGCAAGACCTGTCACCCAATCCATTCCCCGCGGGGAATGGTATTCCCTCCAGCGTGAGCATCCCGATACCCATTTCATTTCTCTTCGCTCCGTTTGTCAAACGTACCCGCAAAAGAGGAGGGCACCTCGAACTCGCCGAACCCGTCTGGGATCCATCACGAAACGCAACGATATGCGATGCGGAAAACCACCGGAGGTGTGAGTGCTGAAGGAACTCGTACTGAAAGCTCAAGAGCTCATGTCGGCATCCAAAGCCGGCGAGGAACCTGGGTATCGCTTCAATCACGGGGTGCGAACGGCCCACCTAGCCGCACGGATTTGCAAAGAAGAAGGCCTGGAGGGCTCCGTGAACCATCGCGTGCTCTTCCTGTCCTGTCTTCTACACGACCTTGGGAAGTCCGGCATCAGCGAAAATCGCGATCATGCAAAGATCGGTGCAGCGAAGGCAGCCCTCCTCCTCGACGGTGAAGTAGAGACATACGAGCGGGAGGCGATCCGCGAGGCCATCTTCTGGCACAACAAAAGGGAAGAAGCACCCCGGGACCTGTCTTTGGAAGGTCACTTGCTGCAGGACGCAGATCTCTTGGATCATTTCGGGGCCCTGGAGGTGTGGATCCTATCGTACAGGGTAATACTCGACGAGGGCGCGATTGGAGATCTCTCGAAGGCTTATCGCGGGGCGAGCGGATGGCGGCGATATGCCCTATCGAATCTGAGGTTCTCCTTCAGCGAAAACGAAATGCGCCGGAGGATGCGAATCGGGTCGAGATTCATCCGTGCGCTGGAGCTCGAAGCAGTGGGAGGGCAAACCTGTGACTAGATACCTGGCTCCCCTCATGGGGGGAATACACCCCAACATGGCCGGCAACCTCCTGGCATCCCGTCCACCGGTTTCACTTAGCCGGGCCGCATTGGTATTCATCGCGGGCAATCTCTTGCCCCTGGGACTCATGGCTCTCTTGAGCGGTGGCGAGGACGCCACTGCGGGGCTGACAGCCGTCGTCGTCGCACAACCATTGATACTGATCGCCTTGACCCTCCTATCCGAGGGAAGACCCCGAAACATCAATCTATTCCCAATCCTACCGATATCCGGTGCAAGCCTCGCACTTTTCGCCCTGGTATGGCCGGCATTGCTCAGGATCGCCGCCGTAGCCGTGGCCGCCGGCCAGGCTGTCTTCGGCCTGGTGGCCGAGGAAACGAACAACCCGCTGCTGATGGATCTCGATATGGACGGGTTCCAGATGGCCCTGGTGATCATGTCCGTGGTAATTCTCATCCCCATAGCCGAGGAGATATTCTACCGGGATCTGCTCTACCGATCCCTCGGGGGGCTCGGCGTGTGGCCATCGGCGGCACTGACCAGCATGTTTTGGGCCGTCATGCACGGCTCGTTGGCCTTCATCCTGCCCCTATTCATCGTGGGGCTACTCCTCACCATGCTTTACGAATCGACGGAGAACCTACTCGTACCGATAATAGCCCACGTGGGTTTCAACCTCTCGTCGATCCTCGTGGTGATACTGCTACCATCGATCGGAGGGGTAATCTGACCCCGCCTGTTCCGACTTAATCTTGTCCAAGAACTCTCGATAATCATCGACAACCGCCTGGGGAATACAAACTCGCTCCCGACAGGCCGCCCGGGCTATGGCATGGGTTGCTATGGGATTGGTGGCGATGAAGAACAAGCCTATGAGGAAGATCTTGGCGACGACCGGGCCAAGGCCCTCGAGGACGGCGACACCACTGAGGAGCAACAACGACCCGGCCGTCACACCCTTGGTTGCCGCGTGCAGACGCGTATAGAGATCGGGGAAGCGCAAGACGCCGATTACCGCCGTAACGCAAAAGAACGTACCCCCGAATAGGCACAGTCCGGCCACAATGACCTCGATCCCCATCACAGGTGCAACTCCTCTCGTTCGATGTACTTCGCCACGATGAGAACATCCGCGAACTGCAGCACGGCGTAGACGAGGGCGACATCGTAAAGGGGATTGAGGGCGTAATGATGCGCTAGCAATACCATCACCAGGGCAAGGAGAAGCCCGATGGTATCGGCGGCAACCAAGCGATCGGGCACCGTCGGCCCCACCAGTACTCGATAGAAACACGCCAGGGCCGAAAGAACGAGAATGACTACCGTTACGGGGATCATTCCAGAATCCTCCTCAGGTATTCCTCCATTTTCTTTATGAGAACCTCAGCCCTCTCATCTTCGTCCAACGTCGTAACGTCTATCCAGTGGACGTAATAACAGCGCTCCCGGGAATCGAAATCCATGGTTAGGGTACCTGGCGTCAGGGTGATCAAGTTCGCCAGGATCGTGATGGCGGTCTTGCTCGTCAGAATAGTCCTCACGCTCACCACACCGGGGCTCATCCGCGGATTCCGTTGATATACGAGCCTGGAAACCGAGATCGCCGAACTGAATATCTCCCAGAGGAATACCGGCACGAAGATGAGCGCCGTCACTATTCGATACCCCAGATCGCTTACCCGCGGCGCCCCCGCGATGACCACGCCCCGGCCCCCGAAGGCACGTAGTCCAAAATACGTGACCACCAGCCCCGCGAGGATCACCGGAAGGGAGAGGCTCCCGGCCAGGATCAGCCATATGGAAAGGATTATCAGAAAGGTCACGGTATATACGTTCAACGCGGATAGCTCCTATCCCATCAAGAAAAATGACAGTATCAGCACCGCCAGTATCATGAGCAAATTCTCCTGCAGCCTGTCTTCGGTAACCGCGCTAAGGGCTTTCCCAAATCGCCCCAGGAGTTTCACCATCCCGAAGTAAAGGGAATCGATGTCCTGGGGCACGGGGATTTCCGCCATGCGGCGCCGCAATCCGGCAAAGACAACCACCCCCAGAAACGGGGGCCAGGCTCCCTCCAGGATCCCGGCTAGGGTGTAGGCCGCGGGCGCCGGCCCCCCGTGCGGAAGCTGGGCGGCAATGGATTGCGGTAAGATACCTGTGTATAGGCAAAAGGCCGCCAACACTAGCATGGAAACGAGCATGCCCGCGGGCGCCTCTCCCGAGGGGTCGTCAACCCCTCCCTCGGGGCGCTTTCGAAGATACGTATACCAGGTGAGCTTGGTGAATGACGCCCCGGTGCCTATCCCCGCGAGGAGCAGAACCTGCGATATGTACGGATAACCCTCCAGCGCGGTCTTGATCCAATACTTACTGACAAAACCATTGAAAGGGGGGACTCCGGAAATGGCCAAGGCCCCGAAGAGGGCACAAACAAAGGTAATGGGCATACTCCGAGCCAGGTTCCCAAGCCTCGGAAGGTGTCCGGTTCCGACCCTGTAGATCACCGCACCCGCGGCCATGAACAGCAAGGTCTTATAGGCAATGTGATTGATGACGTGCATCGAGCCTCCATCGATCCCCGCCTGGGTCGCCAATCCGACGCCAACGACCATGTAGCCCACCTGGCTTACGATGGAATATCCGAGCACTCTCCGGGAGCAACGCTGCAGGAGAGCCATTAGTGCACCGAACAACGCCATCGACGCTCCGATATAGGGAATCCACGATACCCCGAGCATGAGGCGCAATATGGCGTAAACGCCGACCTTCGTTGTGAATCCGGACAGGACCACCGAAACGGCCGGGGATACGTTGGAATAGGCGTCGGGAACCCAGGCGTGAAATGGGATGGCACCGAGCTTTATCCCTATCCCTATGGCGAAGAAGGGGATGGCAGCGGGTTCGGGAGGGCCAAAGGCCATGGTACCGCTAGCACCGTGTTGGAACAAAACCGCGAGGAGCATAGCGCTGCCCGCCACGACGTGATATATGAGATACCTGTGGCCGGCCGCGGAACTCGACCTGTCCGAAGAGTCGGCTATCAGGAGGTAGGATGCCAGGAGCATGAGCTCCCAAAAGATCAACATTAGAAGCATGTTCCCCGACGTAACGCACCCTATCGATACCACCGCAAATCCCACCGATAGCAATACTCTTCTCGCTCCCGCTCCGCTCGCCATCGTATAGATGACGCTGGTGGATCCCGCCAGAGCGAAGGCCAGGACGAAGATCCAATTGGTGGAATCCAGGGCAAAGGGAGCTCCCTCCAGCCCGGGTATACCCTGGGGAAATTGTGTCACCGTCGCCCACCTCCCTCCAGCGAAAATCCATCGTTTCAACCGAGGACCAGATTCGCCACCTCAGTAAACCATCGAGCCAGGGGCATAGCGAACACGAGGGTGGCCACGGATCCGGCGGTAACCAAGACGAGAATGAGGGTCGTCCGGGCGGGCGTCTTCGTTCCCTTCCCGGGCACCGGCGGATCGTAAACCACCCGATAGACCTTACCGTAGTATATCGCCGACAGTATCGCCCCCGCGGGCATGATCAACGCGATGTGATACATCCCGGCAGCGATGGCTGCGGCCATCAACATTACCTTGCTGGCGAAGGACCCGAAGGGGGGCAATCCAATCAGGGCACCCGTGCAAGCTCCGAAGGCCACCCCCTCCGCCCCACCCAGAAGCCCACTCCCGCGGAGCTTATCCAGTTCGAAATCCCCGTGCCCCATTCGGCCGACGGCAAAAAACGCTCCGGACTTCGTCAGCAAATGATTCAGCGCGTGGAAGATCGAACCCCCCAGGGCGAGGGGGCTTCCTATACCCAGGCCCAAGGCGATATATCCCATGTGGGCCACGCTCGAGCAAGCCAGTATGCGTTTGACGTTGCTTTGGCCCAACGCGAGTATATTTCCCCCGAGAACAGTCGCTATCCCAAGCCCCAACAACATGTTGGAGGTCGTGGAGGCCACAGCACCCTCCCCGAAAAGTGTCATCGTTCGTATCAGTAGGTAGACCCCGGTCTTGAGCAAGACACCGGACAACAAAGCACTCACGGGAGATACCGACTCGGCGTGCGCCGGGGGTAGCCAGCTGTGGAAGGGGACCAAGGCGACCTTCACACCGAAGCCGATCAGCATAGAGACCACGATGGTCGAACGGATCCCGGGACTGAGGTCGGCGAAGACCGCGGAGACCTCCAGCATGTTGAGACTGCCTGTGGCCCCGTAAATGAGTATTATCGCCAGGAGAATCAGGGCGCTGGATATCATGGTAAAGACCATGTAGTAATAGGCGGCGAAGACCGCCCTCCCGCTTCTGCCGAGCGCCACCAGTGGGAAGCTGGCGATGGCCGTCATCTCTATGAACACGTAGAGGTTGAAAAAATCGGCGGTCAGGACCAATCCCATCATCCCACCCGCCACGATGAATAACAGGACGAAGTACTTACTCTCACCCGCATCCACGTAGTCCTGCGAGTATAGGATTACCATGAGAACCCCCAAGGCCATCATGAGGCAAAACGCCGCCGACAGGGCGTCGAGCTGCAACACGATACCGACCTCGGGGCCCCAGCCCCCGAGGGGATATGCCACGACTTCGATCCCGGATGCCCGATATGACAAGAACATCCAGGCCACCAAACCGAATTGGATCAGCCCCATCGCACTCACCGCCGGGCGTCTGATCGACGGCACGAGCGCATACACCAGGGGTAATGCGAAGGCGAAAAGCAGGGGTATGGCGATGACCAA
>SLGS01000170.1 GCA_007136565.1 Clostridia bacterium
CACCCCACCCGATGGAGTGGACTTCTTAAACGAACCGGATGAAGTCATCGCCGGTGTAGTCGTCGCCACCGAAGAGCCCGAAGAAGAGGAAGAGGAGCTCGACGAAGATCTCTTGGACCTCGAAGAGGGCGAAGAAATGGAAGAAGAGGGCGACGAGGAAGAAGACGAAGAAGAGAACGCTTGATCGGAGGGATCCCATTGCCGATCCGCCTCTTGATCGGCCTGGGCAACCCCGGAGAGCGCTACCGCCGGACCCGGCACAACGCCGGGTTTCTGGTTCTAGAGCGATTAGAGGGCTTCCGCCAGACCCGTTGGCAACCAGGTTACGGTGGAAGATGGGCCGAAGCCCTCCTCGACGGATGCCCCGCGGTACTCTTCAAGCCGGGCACTTACATGAATCTCAGCGGGGACCCCGTGGCGCGCATATTGTCCCGGGGGTTCTCCCCCGGTGAGATTTTGGTGTTGTGCGACGACCTGGACCTACCCCTGGGACGGATCAGGCTCAAGCCCTCCGGTGGGACCGGGGGACATCGTGGCCTGGCATCCATCTCGGACGCCCTCGGTACGGGGGAGTATCCCAGGCTGCGCATCGGTATCGGTAGGCCGCAAGACGGCGGCGAGCCGCGGGATTACGTCCTCGATGGCTTCGCAGAGGACGAGACGGAAGTTGCCGGCGCGGCCTTGGACTTGGCCGCCCGAGCGGCGGTGGCGGCAGTCGCCGACGGTGTGGAGATCGCCATGAACGAATTCAACGGAATCGACGTCGCCGCCGGAGAGCCTTGACGCCGGGGATAACCTAGCCCGACGGCGCTCTATCGATGGAGGTTGAGGGAATATCCTGTCCGGTGGAAACCACCGAAGCGATGGACCACCAACGGCCCCGGGGGATCTCCTCGGGGTTTGGCGTCGCATGCCCGAATTTCGCGACATTTACGATGGACTGAAGGTCGGAGCCGAGGCTCACTTCGTCCACGGGCTCGTCCCCGGTGCGGCCACCTCCCTGGCCTCGGCGCTCCATCACTACCTCGGCGAGACCCTGATGCTCTTGGTTCCGGGTAACTCCGAGGCCGCCGCCATGGCCGCCGATGCCGCGGCGTGGCTGGGTGACGACGCCGTCGAGCTCCTGGTTCCCATGGATTTCATGCCCGAGCCCGAGGCCATCAGGAGCAGGGATGTCGAGGCGGCCAGGCTGCGAACCCTGGGGCGACTCGTCGAGGGTGATCCCCTGCTGATCGTAGCGTCCCTCCCCGCCGTAGAACGCCGGCTTCCGCCGAGGGATGCGCTCTCTCCGCTGATCTTCGAAATCCGCCGCGGTATGGAAATCGAACCCGGCGAGATCCTCGCGGCTTTGGAGTCCCTCGGCTATTCGAGGGAATCCATGGTCGAAATCCCCGGTTCCTACACACAAAGGGGCGGAATCATCGACTTTGCTCCACCCACCATGGAGCACCCGGTTCGGGTGGAATTCTTCGGGGATCGCGTAGATGGCATACGTGTTTTCGATCCCCATACCCAGCGTTCCCTGGAAAATCTCTCGGAAGTCCTGGTCTCTCCGGCGTCGGAAAACCTGGCCCCCGGGTCCGAAGGTGACCTGGAGTCGGCGGCGCAGGCCATGGAACGGGATCTCCATCGGGCCACCGAAGATCTCGCCCGGCGCGGTCTTCGGGGTGCGGCCGACCGGCTGGAAAAGAGAATTCAACGCCAGGTGGCCGGCCTAAGGTCGGGCCTCTTCTCGCCGAACAGGGATCCCCTTTTCCCCTACGTATGTGGACAAACCGAGACCATCTTCGATTATCTTCCCGACGGTGCATCGGTTCTCGTTTGGAACCCCGTCGAGATGGAGCGCCTCGGGCGCGGACGCGCTCGTGAGCTCGGGGAGAGGCGCGAGCGGTTGGTGTCCGACGGTACCATCATGCCCCGGCAGATGGACATCGTAATCGACCACGACACCTTCGAATTGCCCCCGCACGATCGGCCCCGGGCTTATCTTTCCACCATTCTCGGCAAAGTGGAGGGTGAGACGCCCGCGGGGGTGGTGCGCATGAGTAGCCGCACACCGGAACCCTTTTACGGGCAATGGGAGATGCTTCGAACCGAGCTCCGACGATGGAGGCAGGATGGAAGACAGGTCGTCATCGCCGCGCCCGACGAGGGAAGGGCCCGGGGGATCGAAGGCATACTCGGGGAGGATGCCCCCAGGGTCGAGATATCTCCGTTGGGAAGGGGATTCGAACTTCCGGGAGGACGCCTGATCGTCATAGCCGAGCAGGAGATCCGCGGCAAATCCACCGTCTCCCGCGGCTTCCGCTTGCCCCGGGGGCGCCGCAGTGCCCTGTCGAGTTACGAGGAACTTCGCGACGGCGACTACGTGGTTCACAGGCACCACGGGATAGGACAGTACCTGGGTCTTAGCACCAGGGAAGTCTCCGGGGTCGAGCGAGATTACCTCACCTTGCGCTACGCGGAGGGCGACAGGCTCTACGTGCCGGCGGACGCCATCGATTTGGTCCACAAGTATTCCTCCGGGGACGGCGAGCCCCCCAGGATATATCGGCTCGGGAGCGGGGAATGGTCGCGGATCAAGGCGCGGGTGAAGGATTCGGTGCGGGACCTGACGCGGGAGCTACTGGAGCTCTACTCCGCCAGGGATAGGGTGGAGGGCCACGCGTTTCCGCCGGAGGGCCCGTGGGAGGTGGAGTTTCGCGAATCGTTTCCTCACGAGGACACGCCGGACCAGGCCGAAGCCACCCGCGAGGTCGCCCGGGCCATGGAGCGGGCGCGCCCCATGGATTTCTTGCTCTGTGGGGACGTGGGATATGGGAAGACGGAGGTCGCTTTCCGGGCTGCATTCAAGGCCATGGCCGATTCCAAGCAGGTGGTTTTCTTGGTCCCCACCACGGTCTTGGCACAGCAACACTACCACACCGCCCTGGAGCGCTTCGCAGGTTGGCCCTTCAAGATATCCCTGTTGAGCCGGTTCAGGTCCACTTCCGAACAGGAGCGTACCATCGCCGGCCTCAGGCGGGGGACCATCGACATGGTGATCGGGACCCATAGACTGCTGGGGAGCGATGTCGGTTTTCGCGACCTGGGGCTCATGATCGTCGACGAAGAACATCGCTTCGGGGTGGGGCACAAGGAAAAGCTCAAGGAATTGCGTACCAGCGTCGACGTGCTGACGCTATCGGCCACTCCCATTCCCAGGACCTTGCACATGGCGCTATCGGGTATCCGCGATGTCAGCATGATCGAGACTCCGCCCGAGGATCGCCTGCCCGTGGTTACCTACGTGATGGAGTATGATACCAGGTTGGTGGCGGATGCGATTCACAGGGAGATGGAGCGCGGTGGCCAGGTTTTTTACGTGCACAATAGGGTCAGGAGTATACACGTCGCCGCACGCAGGGTGGAACGCATGGCCCCCGCGGCTCGAATCGGCGTCGCCCACGGACAGATGGCGGAAAGCCAGTTGGAGGCGGTGATGGAGGAGTTCGCGCGCGGTGACCTGGACGTATTGGTTTGTACCACAATAATCGAGTCGGGGTTGGATATGCCATCGGTCAACACACTGATCGTCGAGGATGCCGAAAGGCTCGGGCTGGCCCAGCTTTATCAGCTCCGGGGAAGGGTTGGGCGGTCCGACAGGTTGGCTTACGCCTACTTGACGTACCGATCGGGCGAAGTCCTCACCGGGCCGGCCGCCGATAGGCTCCACGCCCTGCGCGAGTTCACCGACCTGGGCTCGGGCCTACGCCTGGCAAAGCGCGACCTGGAGATCAGGGGTGCCGGGAACGTGCTCGGGGCCGAACAACACGGTTTCATGCTGGCGGTGGGTTTCGAATTGTACACCAGGTTCCTCGAGGAGAGTGCGGAGGAATTCCTGGGCGAGGGCCACAGGCCGGTGCTAAAACCCGTTCTCGAGCTGTCCGTCGACGCACATATCCCCCGGGAGTACGTGCCGGAGGGGGCCGAACGGGTCGCCCTCTATCGCCGACTCGGCGATCTCGACGAGGGGAAGGACCTTTCGGACTTGCTGGACGAGATCCTCGATCGTTTCGGCGATCCACCGGAGCCGGTGATCAACCTGGTGGATTTGGCGGAGCTGAGGATATTGGCGTCGGAACGCGGGGTAATCCGGATCGCCGAGGCGGATCGCAATGCTTTGGTTATCGAGGCGGTAGCCCGAGAAAGTGACCCCGGCTGGGGTGTTTTGGCCGAGGATATGAACATGACCGCCTCTGTACGAGGCTTCACGGGTGGGCGCCGGGTTTGGCTTCGCCCCCGAAGGCCGGGGGAGCCGCGCCCGACGATCGGTAAGTTGCGCGATATGCTCAGGCGCGTGCCTACCCTCGACGAGATTTGAACGGACTCTGCCGCAGCTGTTATGGTAGCATATAGCAAAGGTTGCCCGGCTTTCCGGGCGCGGATTTCGCGCCGAAAGGAGATCGCACTATGAAGGCCACGGGGATCGTCCGAAAGATCGATGAATTGGGTCGAGTGGTAATACCGAAGGAAGTTCGCAGGACGCTCAAGATCCGGGATGGAGAACCCCTGGAAATATTCACGGACGACGCCGGAAGAATAATCCTGAAGAAGTATTCAACGATTTCCACCTTGAAGGACCTGGCCTTGGCCGCGGCCCGAGCCCTCAACTCCACGACGGGGCGAGCCGTGGTGATTACCGATCGCGACCGAGTGGTGGCGCAGGCTGGATTGGATGCCGACCTGGTCGATCAGGAGACGGGTCCCGCGGTGGAGCGTTGTCTCCGCGAGATGCGCGCACTGCGCGCGGCGCCCGATGAGCGGCTGGTCACGACGAAAGCCGCCGACGACTGGATCGACTACTACGTCGCTCCGATGTACGATGGTAACTCGATGCACGGGACGATGGCACTGGTTCGCGGGCGCGGCGAAGACGAATTGACCGGCGAAGAGGAGGCCGCGACGCGCTCCGCCGCCGCGGTTTTGGCCGGGATGCTGGAAGCCGGGTAGGAACGGGGTCGGACGCTGAAGAGCCGACCCGGCACTAAGGAGAGGGTCGAAATCCTGATAGGATTCGACCCCGGGAACCGGGTGGGGTATGCGAAGGGATAGCTTTCTCCGGGGCGCCTTCATTCTAATGATCGGAAGCCTCGTCAGCAGGGTTTTGGGGGCAGTATACCGCTTCATCCTCCCGTGGCTCATGGGGGGCGGCGATGCCGGAGCTTACGGTATGGCCCTTTTCGGCTTACCCTATTCCATCTATTCCATAGCCCTGGTACTTTCCACGATGGGCATACCCCTGGCGGTCTCGAAGTTGGTCTCCGAGGCCGAGGCCCGCGGTTCCCTGTCCGAGGCCCGGCGCGTGTTCCGGGTCTCGATATTCCTCCTGATGGGGTTGGGAGCCCTCTTCTCCTTTGCCTTGTATGCGGTGAGCCCCTATTTCGTCCACCAGGTCTGGCAGAATCCAGATGCGTACTACAGCATGGTTGCCCTGGCGCCCGCGGTGTTCTTCGTCGCCATCATGTCTGCCTTCCGCGGCTGGTTCCAGGGACTACAATCCATGACACCCCACGCCGGCTCCCAGGTCGTCGAACAGCTGGTTCGCGTCGTGACGATGTTCGTCTTGGTATCCCTGCTAGTGCCCTACGGACTGGAATACGCGGCGGCGGGTGCAACTTTTGGCGCCACCACCGGGGCCCTCGCGGGGGTAATCTACCTGGCCTGGGTTTACTTCCGGCATCGAGATTACCGAGAGATCGCGGTCCGAAAAGACGCGGTGCCCGACGCCGGGACGTCCGAGGGTAACGTTCAGCTGATTCGCCGCCTGCTCGCTTTCGCGATACCGATTTCCATAGGCGGCTTGGTTCTTCCGCTGATGCGCTTGGTGGATGCCGCGGTGGTTCCCTATCGCCTCATACAGACGGGATACGAGGCCGTGGCGGCGACCACTGCCTACGGGTACCTCGAGTCCTACAGCATGCCCTTTATCAACGTTCCGGCCATATTCTCGACGGCGGTGGCCATCAGCCTGGTCCCCTCCGTGTCCGCCTCCCTGGCCCGGGGCGATATGCCGTCGATACGCGAGAAGAGTTTCGCCGGATTGAGGATAGCGGCCCTGGTTGGTATTCCCTCGGCGGTCGGATTGTGGGTGTTGTCCGACGAGATCCCGACATTCTTCTGGCAGGCACCCGAGGCGGGTCCGGTCCTGGCGTCGATAGCCTTGGTGGCGCTCCTGCTGACGCTTCAGCAGGTATCTTCGGCGGTGCTCCAGGGGTTGGGTCTTCCCACCCTCCCCATGTATAACCTGTTCGCGGGCGCCGTGGCGAAACTGGTCCTGACGTGGGGGTTGACCGGTATTCCCGCGCTGGGCGTGCGGGGAGCGGGGTGGGCCACGGTGGCCGCCTTCGGTATCGCCGTCACCCTCAACCTCATAGCCCTCGGGAGGCAGGTCGGGACGTTTAGCGTGGTGGGATTGTTCTGGCAATCCGCCGTGGCATCGGCCTTCATGGCGGCCGGCGTTCGATTGTCGGTGCCGCCATTGAACGCAGCCTTTGGACTATCGGGCGGCGTGCTGGGCGGGGTTGCCA
Source organism: Clostridia bacterium (assembly GCA_007136565.1). Lineage (GTDB taxonomy): Bacteria > Bacillota > Sulfobacillia > SLMV01 > SLMV01 > CSSED11-154. The sequence goes on from SLGS01000170.1 coordinate 6,570, forward strand.
TCGGAGCCTCGATCTATGTCGTCGCCATCCTCGTCGTGGGAGGAGTTCGCTCCTCGGATCTTCGCATGATTCCTCGAATCGGAGATAGGATGGCCCAATACCTCAAGAAACTGAGACTGCTGAAGGATTGATCCGGACGGGAGTTGTTGTACATTGTCCGCGGCACTGATGATCCTCGGCTTGGATCCGTTCGAGCCCCCTCCTCGAGA
>SLGS01000204.1 GCA_007136565.1 Clostridia bacterium
CCTTCTTCGACAATAACAACGTGATCGCAGCGGTCAACGTCGTCTTACCGTGATCAACGTGACCGATCGTACCTACGTTTACGTGAGGCTTACTGCGTTCAAACTTCTCCTTGGCCATCGATTCAATACCTCCTTACTCACTAGTCCCGGTTCGACTGACCACGCGTTCGGACACACTCTTGGGGGCGGGACGATACTCCAGGAACTGCATGGTGTATGTCGCGCGACCCTGGGTCATCGATCTCAGGACCGTGGCGTAACCAAACATCTCTGACAGGGGCACTACGGCCCGGATTAAACGCGCCGACTCGGTTTGCTCCAAGTCGCTGACCTGGCCGCGACGCGCGTTAAGGTTGTCCAAAACGTCCCCCAGGTAATCCGCGGGAACGACGACTTCCACCTTCATTACGGGCTCCAGTATTATCGGGTCTGCCTCCGCAATCGCCTTCTTAACCGCCAGGGATCCGGCGACTTGGAAAGCGATGTCCGAGGAGTCTACGGGATGGTAGCTGCCGTCGACGAGGCGAACCCGCAAGTCCAGGGTCGGGTAACCGGCGACGGCCCCCGTATCCAGGGCCTGCTTCACGCCTCGCTCCACGTGGGAAATGAACTCCCTGGGTATAACACCGCCGGTGATCTTATCTTCGAACTCGAAACCACTACCGGGTTCCAGGGGCTCGATCTCCAGCTTGACGTGTCCGTACTGCCCGCGTCCACCGGTCTGGCGGACGTAGCGCACTTCTCCGACCGCTTCTTTCGTAATCGTCTCCTTAAAGGCGACCTGGGGACGACCTACGTTGGCGCCCACGTTGAACTCCCTGAGGAGGCGATCGGTGATGATCTCGAGGTGAAGCTCTCCCATACCCTCGATTATCGTTTGTCCGGTCTCCTCATCGTAAGAAATCCTGAACGTGGGATCCTCGTCGGCCAGGCTGCGAAGACTCTTGCTGAGCTTCTCCTCGTCGGCCTGTGTCTTGGGCTCGATCGCGACGGAGATCACGGGTTCGGGCACCTCTATCGACTCCAGGACGATGGGGTTATCTTCATCGCAAAGCGAGTCGCCGGTCGAAACATTCTTCAGGCCGACGGCCGCAGCGATCTCCCCCGCGTAAACCTCGTCTACGTCTTCGCGGTGGTTGGCGTGCAAACGCACTATCCTGCTGATTCGTTCGCGCCTATCCTGGTTCGCGTTGTAGACGTAGGTGCCAGCCTTCATTATCCCCGAGTACACGCGGAAGAAGGCGAGTTTTCCGACGTAAGGATCCGTCTGGATCTTGAAGGCCAGGGCTGCCAGCGGCTCGTCATCCGACGGCTTCCTGATCTTCTCCGTACCGTCGCGCAGGTCCACGCCTCGAATGGCCGGAACCTCGTTGGGCGAGGGCAGATAATTGATGACTCCATCCAGCAACAATTGAACGCCCTGGTTCCGATAAGCGGAACCGCAGAACACCGGTACGACCTGGTTGGCGATGGTCGCCTTACGAAGGACCCGTCTAATGAGCTCCAACGGGATCTCTTCCTCCTCGAGGTAGAGATTCATCAGTTCGTCGTCGTATTCCGCGAGGGTCTCGAGGGTCTTGTTCCTAAGAGCCATGGCTTCATCCGCCAGGTTCTCGGGTACGTCCTCTAGGTGACTGGTCTTACCGAGCTCATCATCGTAGAAGGTGGTCTGCATCTCCACTAGATCGATGATGCCGGAGAACTCCGACTCCGCACCGACGGGCATTTGGACCGGTACCGGACGGGTACCGAGCCGATCCTCCATCATCTGGACTACCCGGAAGAAATCGGCGCCGACGGTGTCCATCTTGTTGATAAAGGCGAGCCTCGGAATGCGATAACGATCAGCCTGGCGCCATACCGTCTCGGATTGGGGTTCTACACCGCCCTTGGCGCAGAAAATGACCACGGCACCGTCGAGAACTCGCAGAGAGCGCTCGACCTCCATGGTGAAGTCAACGTGTCCGGGCGTATCAATAATGTTAATCCGGTTATCTTTCCACTGGCAGGTGGTTGCCGCGGAGGTTATTGTGATGCCCCGTTCCTGCTCTTGGGCCATCCAGTCCATGGTCGCTGCGCCGTCGTGGACTTCCCCCATGCGGTGCAACCTCCCCGTGTAAAAGAGGATGCGCTCTGTTGTTGTGGTCTTGCCCGCGTCGATGTGGGCGGTAAGACCGATATTCCTGACTTTCTCGAGGGGGAACTCCCTCGGCATGCGAAACCCCTCCTCAGAGGTGCGAATGATCAAACGGATCGACTGTATGAAAAAGATTTCGAATGTCTACCAGCGATAGTGGGCAAAGGCCTTATTGGCCTCGGCCATGCGATGCATTTCTTCCCTGCGCCTCACCGCTGAGCCTCCGCCGCCGGCGGCCTCTAGCAGTTCTGCGGCCAGTCGCTCGACCATGGTTCTTTCGCCACGACCACGAGCGGAGTTTACGAGCCAGCGAATGCCCAGGGTGCGACGACGCTCGGGTCGCACTTCCATGGGTACCTGGTAGGTAGCACCACCGACACGCCGGGGCCTAACCTCCAACATGGGCATGGCATTCTTGACTGCGGTCTCGAAGATCTCGAACGGATCTTCGTCGGAACGCTCCTGCATGATAGCCATGGCACCGTAAAATATCCTTTGTGCCAAACCTTTCTTACCGTCGCGCATTAGCTGATTGATGAACTTGGTCACCAAGCGCGAATTGAATACCGGATCGGAGACCACTTCTCTCCGGGGAGCTCGCCCTCGTCTCGCCACGTACTTTCACCTCCCGGAATACGAATTAAGACTTCTTCGCCCCGTACTTGGAGCGGCTTTGTTTTCTATCCGTGACACCCGCGGTGTCGAGGGTTCCACGAATTACCTGGTATCTCACACCCGGCAGGTCCCTCACCCGACCCCCGCGAATCAAGACGACCGAGTGTTCCTGGAGATTGTGACTCTCTCCGGGGATGTAGGCAGTCACCTCGGCGCCATTTACGAGGCGAACCCTGGCGACCTTCCTCAGCGCGGAGTTCGGCTTCTTCGGCTGGAACGTCCTAACGAGGAGGCAAACGCCCCGCTTCTGGGGAGAACCGCGAAGGGCCGGAGTATCCGTCTTCGTCCGCCGCGAATGGCGGCCTTTACGAATCAACTGGTTAATTGTCGGCAATCATCTCACCTCCTCGTACGAATTAAGAGATTAAGGGCACCGCACGTCATGGGAAGGCGGCGCCCACAAGAATCGGAGTCTCCGTCTAGGGTGTAAAGATTCCTACCGCCTCAAATCACCCTCATTCGGAGGGAACCGTTCAACCGGTTCCGTTTGGTCGGCGATCGACTCAGCGAAGTATCGCCGCTACAGCCGCACCCACGGAAATGCCACAGGCCTTTCCGAGTTTCGTCATGGTGTCGGCGAAAGTCATCTCGACGCCCTGCTCCACTCCCAGCTCGACAACCGGCTCGATGATGTGATCTTCGGCATCCCGGGCCACGTATAGCACGGCGACCTCGTCACGTTCCAAAGCCTTGCGAGTCTGCTTCGTCCCTATGGTCTTACGCGTTGCAGCTCTGAGATCTTCCAGGGACATGTGTTCCTCCTCGGGCGACTAAGACGGGCCCGAGTTCACGGGCCATCCGCCGAACGCAAATACTCTAGGATTATAGCAGCGCACCTCGACCGTGTCAACGATGACGATGGAGGCTACTCTCCATCGTCATCTGCGGCCTGTTCGTCATCCATCGAAGATTCATCATCCGGGAAAATCGACGCGACGCCGATTTCGCTATAGCGCTGCATGCCGGTTCCCGCCGGGATCAGTTTGCCGATAATTACGTTCTCTTTCAAGCCCCGCAGGTAATCCCGGGACCCTTCCGTGGCAGCCTGGGTCAACACCCGGGTGGTTTCCTGGAAGGATGCCGCCGAGAGGAAAGAGTCCGTGGCGAGGGAGGCCTTGGTTATCCCCAAGAGCACGGGCTCGATGGTGGCCGGTTCTCCCCCGGCCGATTCCGCCGCGCGGTTCGCTTCCTCCACCCTGATCAGTTCCACCTGGCTGCCGGGTAATAGATCCGTATCACCGGAGTTGATGACGCGGACCTTTCGGAGCATCTGTCGGATAACGATCTCCACGTGCTTGTCGTTGATCACGACACCCTGCATCCGGTAGACGCGCTGGACTTCCGCTAGGAGGTGATCGTAGACCGCATCCGCTCCCTTGACCTTGAGCAAGTCATGCGGATTTGTGATGCCCTCGGTAAGGGGCTGGCCGGCCTTGACCCGATCGTCTTCCGATACGATAATCGGCAAACCCTCGGGAACGGTTTGTTTCCCGGCATCGGCTTCATCGTCCATGATCACTATGGCACGCTTGCCGCCCCTAGTGGTCTCGAAGGATACGGTGCCGTCGCGATCGGCCAATAAGGCGGGAATCTTGGGATTCCTGGCTTCGAACAACTCCTCGACCCGCGGGAGACCCTGGGTTATGTCATCGCCGGCAATTCCACCCGTATGGAAGGTTCTCATGGTCATCTGGGTGCCCGGTTCTCCGATGGATTCGGCCGCGATGATACCCACCGCTTCACCGACATCCACGAGCTGAAGACTGGCCAGGTCCCTACCGTAACAACGCGAACAGACGCCGTGATACGTATCGCACTTGAGCACGGACCTTATGGCTACGGGGAAGTCATCCCCGTGTTCCGCCTTCAGGCGTTCGATCACGGGAACGGCATCTTCATCGACGACTTCATTCTTAGCCACTATCACCGTTCCATCTTCGGGGTGCACGATATCCAGGGCCGCCACCCGGCCCAAGACCCTATCGCCCAATCCCTCGATAACCTCGGTTCCGTCGTATATCGAATCCACCAGGGCGTAATCTTCGGTCCCGCAATCGAGCTCTCGAACCATTACATCCTGGTTTACGTCCACCAAGCGACGCGTCAGGTAACCCGATTGGGCGGTACGGAGTGCGGTATCCGCCAATCCCTTCCTAGTGCCGTGCGTCGAGGTGAAGTACTCTATGACGCTCAGTCCCTCGCGGAAGTTGGAGCGGACCGGCTGTTCGATGGTGCGGCCGCTCGGGTCCGCCATCAGTCCGCGCATACCCGCCATCTGCACTATTTGCTGTTCGTTGCCTCGCGCCCCGGACTCGGCCATCATGAACACCGGGTTATCCCTGGACATATTCGCCATGAGGCGACCGGTGAGGGTATCCTTGGCTTCGGTCCAGATCTCGATGATTCTCTCGTAACGCTCATCATCGGTGAGTAGTCCGCGCCTGAACTGCTTGCCGACTTCATCGACCTTCTCCTGGGCAGCCTCGAGAATCGGCGCCTTCTCCACCGGAATCTCTATGTCGGAGACCGCGATGGTGAGACCGGCACTCGTGGCGAAGGAGAACCCGAGGTATTTCAACTTGTCCAGCATCTCCGAGGTCGCCCTTACGCCGTGACGGCGGAAGGATTCGGCGACGAGATCCCCGAGGTTCTTGCTGTCCACCCGTTCGTTGACGAACGGCATCCCCTCGGGCAAAGCCTCGTTGAATATGACCCTACCCGGAGTGGTAACGCGGGCCTCGCCCTTGACGCGGATCCTGATGGGGTCTCGAAGGCCGATGTAATCATTTTCCATGGCCATGGTCATTTCATCGACGGAGGTGTAGGTCGGGACGACTTCCCGATCCACGTTCCCGAGATCGACGTGACAAACCGTCAGGTAGTAGATGCCGAAAATCATATCCAGGGTCGGAGTGGTGACGGGGCGCCCATCCTTGGGATTCAGGATGTGGTCGGCCGCCATCATCAAGATCCGACACTCCGCCTGGGCCTCGGCCGACAGGGGAACGTGAACCGCCATCTGGTCACCGTCGAAGTCCGCGTTGTAAGCGGTACATACGAGCGGATGTATCTTGATAGCCCGCCCCTCGACCAACACCGGCTCGAAGGCTTGAATACCGAGCCTGTGCAACGTGGGAGCGCGATTGAGTAACACCGGATGCTCTCGGATAACGTCGGCCAAGACATCCCAGACTTCCTCGCGACCTCGGTCCACCATCCGCTTCGCGCTCTTGATATTCGCCGTCAGCTCCCTGGCGACCAGTTCCTTCATCACGAAGGGTTTGAACAACTCGAGCGCCATTTCCTTGGGCAACCCGCACTGGTTCAACTTCAGCTCGGGACCCACGACTATGACGGAGCGCCCGGAGTAATCCACGCGCTTACCCAGGAGATTCTGGCGGAAGCGTCCCTGTTTCCCCTTGAGAAGGTCGCTCAGGCTCTTGAGGGGCCTATTGCCGGGCCCGGTAACGGGACGTCCGCGGCGCCCGTTATCGATCAGGGCGTCTACGGCCTCTTGGAGCATGCGCTTCTCGTTGCGAACTATGATATCCGGGGCACCCAGGTCGAGTAGCCGCTTCAACCGGTTATTCCTGTTGATGACCCGCCGGTATAGATCGTTGAGATCCGAAGTTGCGAATCTACCTCCATCGAGCTGCACCATGGGGCGCAGTTCGGGGGGAATCACGGGTATGACCTCGAGGACCATCCAGGAGGGATGGTTGCCCGAGCGACGAAATGCCTCAACGACCTCCAGGCGGCGGACGGCGCGAACGCGTCGCTGGCTGGATACTTCCTTGATCTCCTGGCGGAGGTCTTCGGACATCTCGTCCAGGTCCAAATCCGCCAGCAATTCCTTGATGGCTTCGGCTCCCATACCAGCCCTAAACTGTCCACCGAAGCGCTCGCGGGCCTCCCGGTACTCGCTCTCCGAGAGTATCTCTCTCTCGAGGA
>SLGS01000206.1 GCA_007136565.1 Clostridia bacterium
TCCGGCCCCCGCCGCGCCGTAGACCATATTGATGGCCGCGACTTCGCTTTCGGCCTGCAGGAATGTCCCACCGACCTCCTCGAGGCGGCCCGACATGTACTCGGGCAACTCGTTTTGCGGTGTAATGGGGTACCCGAAGAAATATCGACAACCGGCCCTGATGGCGGCCTCGGCAACGGCTTCGTTGCCCTTTATCATTTGTAGCTGGCCTTCGCTCATATCTTCTCCTCCCCGTCCACGCCTATCGCTCGGCTTTCTCCGGTCGATAGACCTCGATGGCCACATCCGGACAGATCATCGCGCAAAAGCCACAGCTGATGCACTCGTCCTCGTCGGTTATCGAAGAGACCCTGTAACCCTGTCGATTGAGTTCGTTCGAGAGTTGGACGATCTCCTTGGGGCAAACCGTCGTGCAGAGACCGCAGCCCTTGCAGCGTTCCGCTTCCAACACCCACTTTGAATCCACGGTACACCTCCTCATGTGCGATCCATACTGGCCTACTCCCAATCGAGGCGAAGGCGGCGCCCCACCTCGATAAGCATACAATCCTCGGCGATATCGCGCGCCCACCGGGGATAATTCCCGTCTACCATTAAGTGTTCCCCTACCCCGAGGGCAATAATCGGAATGCCGGCCCGCTCCGATCCCCGCCGCAATATTGAAAGACCATCCTTGACGTGGGTGGGTTCGGTGGCTGTTCCAAGGTTGGGATTCGCGATTATCGCGTCGACGGGCAATCGGAGATCGGAAGACAAATCATCCAGACCCCGCGCGATGGATTCGGGATCCCCACTCATGGGCCTGAAGGGATTCACGACGGCGACGACCCTTCCGTCCCGCGAAGCTACGGATTGGGCCAGGCCACCCAGGACCCGGCTACCCATCCGACCGCCACCCAGGTCAATGACCGCGAACTCCGATAGTTCCACGGCCTCGACCACGGCGGGTGGCAGGATGGGCAGATCCACACCCCGGGGGAAAGAACTCGGATACAAGACCTTCACCCCGGCATCTTCCAGGTTCTCCACCGCGTCCCGGGTTCGGAAAAACGGGGTGACCAGGTCCAAATCCACCAGGACCACCTCGCCGCTTCGCCGGCTCCGTGCTTCGAGGGCCAACGACAGCGAGATCTCGGTCTTTCCGCTGCCGAAGGCCCCCGCCAGGATCAAGGGAGTCCTGCAAAAGAGGTCCGTCACATCAGGTCCTAATCCGTTGAATCCTGCCGACGGCCCGAATGCGTTCCTCGGCGAGTCTTTCGGCCGCCGCATGGGTCGTGATGTCCTCCTCTTCGCTGATCGCGAAGATCTCGAGGAGCTTCTCTCCGATGCCATCGACCTTCTTGAGGGCCAGATCCCTGTTGTAACCGGCCGGGTTGAATTCCTGGGCGACGTTGACCACGCCGCCACCGTTGATGACGAAGTCCGGGGCGTACAATACGCCGCGATCCTTGAGTACCTGGCCGTGGCGAGACTCGGCGAGCTGATTATTCGCCGCACCGGCGACGACCCGGCAATTCAACTCGGGAATGCTGTCATCATTGATGGTAGCCCCGAGGGCGCACGGTGCGTAGACATCGCACTCGACGGAATGTATCCGGTCGGGATCGACAACCTCCGCGCCGAAATCCTCGGCCACCTTGACCACCTTATCTTCGTAAATGTCGGCTACGAGCAACTGGGCCCCGGCTTCGCTGAGGTATTCGCTCAGGGCGTATCCCACGCTACCGAGTCCCTGGACCGCCACAGTTACACCGTGGAGGTCATCGGAGCCGGTAAGGTGCTCCATGCTGGCCTTGATGCCCACAAAGGTGCCGTAAGCCGTGACCGGAGAGGGGTCACCGGACTTATGCCACAACCCGGCGACGTAGTCCGTTTCATCGTTGACTATGTCGATGTCGTCGGGGGATACCCCGACATCCTCTGCGGTGTAGTATCGGCCTCCGAGGGATTCCACGAACCGGCCGTATGCCCTCCATAGCGCCTCGCTCTTGTCTTTCCTGGCATCGGCGATGATGACTCCCTTGCCTCCGCCGAGATTGAGCCCCATCGCAGCGCTCTTATAGGTCATGCCCTTGGAAAGTCGGAGCACGTCCACAATAGCTTCTTCCTCGGTTTCGTAAGGCCACATGCGGGTCCCACCCAGGGCCGGACCCAGGGTGGTATCGTGGATCCCTATTATGGCCTTGAGCCCCGAGGTCTTGTCGTAACAAAATACCAGTTGCTCATGCTCCATCTCTCGCATAGATTCGAAAATCTGCACTTTGTAACTCCCCTCTCAGAGGCGAACTAACGCGGGAGGTAGATCCTCCCGACGTGGCCCAGGGTCTCTATCCGCTCTAGTACCAATCGATCCGCCGCCTCGATGGGAGTTATCTCCCATTCGGCCGCTCGATCGAAGCAATCGAGGAGGAGTTGGTAGAGGGCCTCGGTCTTCTTCATCGCCCTCTCGCGATCGAATCCTCCCACCTCGTCCGCCACCTGGATGAGACCACCGGCATTGATTATGTAGTCGGGAATGTACAGGATGCCCATCTCGTGCAACTTATGACCGATACCGGCATCGGCCAACTGGTTGTTGGCGGCTCCCCCGACTATGCGGCACTTTAGGCGCCCTATAGTATCCGGGTTGAGTATCCCACCCAGTGCCGACGGGCTGAAGATATCGCAGTCGACATCGTAGATCTCCTCGGGAGCAACCTCCCGCGCGCCGCAGCGTTCGACCACCCGCGAGACGGCTTCGGCGTCGACGTCGGATACCACCAGCTCGCAGCCAGCGTCATGAAGCAGTCCGGCGAGGAATTCTCCGACCTTTCCAACACCCTGTATGGCGACGACCTTGTCCGTCAGATCGTCGCTACCCCAAACGTGGGTCGCACCCGCTCGTATGCCGTGCAGGACACCGTAGGCCGTGGTCACGGACGTATTTCCGCTGCCCCCGGCGTACTCGGGCAATCCCACCAGCCAATCCGTCTCCGTCCCGGCCACGACGAAGTCGTCCCCGGTCGTACCCATATCCGTACCGGTGATGAAGCGCCCGTCCAGGCCCTCTACGAATCTGCCGAAGGCCCGCAGTAGGACTTCCGTCTTGTCGGAGGCGGGATCACCCCAGATCACCGCTTTCCCTCCGCCGTGATTGGTCCGGGTGATGGCGGACTTTGCCGTCATACCCCAGGATAGTGCGAGGGCGTCGTCGATTACCTGGTCCTCGGTTTCGTAATCCCTCATCCTGCAACCGCCCAGGGCGGATCCGAGGGTGGTATCGTGGATGGCGATAACGCTCCGGAGACCGCTCTCGCTATCGTGGGAGAAAACCAGTTGTTCGTGTCCGTGTTTGCTCATTCCTTCGAATATGCTCAAGACCGCACTCCTCCCCAAATCTGTGAATTCCGCAACTTTTTCTGATTTCCGTCATCGCGCGGGCAAAAAAAGAATCGGTGTTCAAGTCACCGATGCCCTGCGGAGCCTTCACCAGAGGGCCGGTGAGGAAAACCTGTGCGCTGCGCACTTGCCCGTCACCACTGGTCCCGTTCTTTACATTATAGTTCTTCGTTCCGCTTTTATTATCCTTCAAATTGGGAGCCTTGCAAACGGGACCCGAAGAATGGGTGGGATCAACGGAAGACCGCCCGCCTCGGGGAATTTACGCGGAATTCGTAATTTGTCGAATTCCAGCGAGCGAGAAGGTGCCCCCTCGCGGCGCCCAGTACCCGCGATCCGCTCATTCGGTCGAAAGCCTCATCCGATCTATTCAGTTGGCTGCGTCCAAATCCGTGCTTACCAAGTCCGCGATCAGGGCGATAAATTCCGAATTGGTCGGTTTCCCCCTGGATGAATCCACGGCGTAACCGAATCGAGTGCCCAAGAGATCGCCGCTGCCCCGGTCGTGGGCGGATTCGATAGCGTGACGCATCGCCCGTTCAACGCGGGCTGCGGTGGTGTTGAATCTACTGCCCACCGCCGGATACAGTTCCTTGGTGACCGCCTCCATGAGATCCGGATCCTCTATCACCCTGAGGATCGCCTCCCTCAGGTAGCGATAGCCGCGAACATTGGGGGGCACTCCGACACTGCGGAGAAGCCGGGTAACCTCGCCAAACGGGTCCTGTCGAGTCCCGGTACCCCCAACGCCGGAAACGCCAGCGCTGCCTTCCACCGGTACAGCACTGCCCAGTTCCCTGATACGCCTCGCCAGGATCGCGAAATCGAAGGGCTTCAGCAGAAAGTAATCGGCGCCGAGATCGCCCGCTCGACGGGTGATGTCCTCCTGTCCAAACGCCGATAATATCAAGACGGCCGGACGACTATCCGCCAGGTTATCTATGATCCACTCCAGCACGGAAATACCGTCCAGCCCGGGCATGATTACGTCGAGGATGAGTACATCCGGAACTTCCTCGCGCAAGCAGTCCAGCAGGGTTACACCGTCACCGCAGCTTCCGAGCAACTCCAGATCCGGTTGCCCCTCGATGAAATCACCTACCATCCCCCTCAATTCCGCGTTGTCATCGGCGACGGTTACCTCTATCGCCTGGTCGCTGTGGGCGTCGAACACCTTATCCCTCCCAAGAAAGTAGAGACCCGAGATACCCTGTTGGTATATATTTCCATTACCCTTCTCGTCTTCTCCGCCCCATCCTTCTTTCCTCCCATCCGGGAGTAATGGCGGCATTGCATCGGACGAGTTTTCCGCCGGTGCCGCGGTTCTCGACCCCCCGGTCGCTATATCGTAACGGTCCCCTACGGGTTTTAGTCTCAGCCCAGTAGCCGTCTCGAGGCGCTCGACGCCCGGGCGCCGTTACCTTGCTCGAAATCGGAAATTGACATTATCATTGATACGGGAGGCCTCCCATCAGGAGAGGCTCGATACTGCCCTTCGAAGGAGTGTGAAATCCCCGGACCCCGTCCGGGGTACTACCGTGACCGTAAGAGTTAGATTTGCTCCCAGCCCCACAGGATACATGCACGTCGGTAACGTGAGGACGGCCCTTTTCAATTGGTTGTTCGCGCGAGGCCAGGACGGCGTTTTCATTCTGCGCGTGGAAGACACGGACCAAAGACGCCACGTGGAAGAAGCCATAAACGTTATTACCGACGGCCTCAGGTGGATCGGTATGGATTGGGACGAAGGACCGGAGGTCGAGGGTCCCTTCGGACCCTATTTCCAAAGTCAACGATCGGATCTTTACCACGAACACGCCGAGCGACTCATCGACGCTGGGGAAGCCTACCTGTGCTACTGTGAAGCCGAAGGTGCGGATCCCGAGGCGGCCTGCCGATGCGCCGAACGCGCCGATCCCAATGATCGCATTGCGACCGGTTTGGCCGTGAGATTGTCCAATCCCGGTGGACGATCGGAATTCGAGGACATCGTAGGAGGCCACCTGTCCTTCGACAACGAACAGTTCGGCGACTATATACTGGTCAAATCGGATGGCACCCCCACTTACAACTTCGCGAACGTGGTCGATGACACCGCGATGGAGGTTACGCACGTAATCCGAGGAGACGACCACGTCTCCAATACTCCGCGCCAGCTGATGCTCTACCGGGCCTTCGGATACGACCCACCGCGATTCGCCCACCTCCCGCAGATCCTGGGGCCGGATGGGGCCCGCCTCAGCAAGCGCCACGGAGCCGCATCCTTGACGGAGTATCGCGATCGCGGATTCCTGCCCGAGGCCTTCATGAACTACCTAGCCCTCCTCGGCTGGGCTCCCCGCGGCGAGCAGGAATTCCTGACCCCCGCGGAATTGATCGACGGTTTCCGCCTCGAGGATGTGCGAAAGAGCGCTGCACAATTCAGCATGGAGAAGCTCGTACACCTGAACTCGCTCCACATCCAACGCCTCGAACCCGAGGAGCGAAGAGATCTTGCCATTGGATCGTTGATGCGGGGAGAGATCCTCGATGAGGCCTCCGCCTCCGATCCCGAGATCTTGGAACGAGTCGGAGAAATCGTGGAGGCCATGGGCAATAGATTCCGGTACGGCGAACAAATCGTGGAATTCGGTGCGCACTTCTTCACCGAAGAAGTCGAGATCCCCGGGGATCTCGGCTCCCACTTCGCCGATGACGCCGTCCGCGAGGCGCTATCTTCCGCAGCAGATCGATTCGAGGCATGCAATGAATGGACCGAAGAGGCCATAGAGGAAATCGTCCGCGCATCGGCCAAGGAATCGGGGTTGAAGGCGGCTCCACTTATACACGCAGTTCGGGTGGCGCTCTCGGGGACCACCGCGGGACCCAGCCTATTCACCCTGGTCAGGCTCGTCGGGCCCCGCAGGTCCGCCCAGAGGATTCGCTCGGCTCTGGACTCGTTCCCCGCGGGCGAAACTTCGGAGTAACATCAGGGTAATAGTCCCTCCAGGATGGCGAGGTAGCCCCGGAAGGCCTCGTGAAGTTGAGAGACTTCAACGTGTTCGTCGATGACGTGGGCGACCTCCTCCCTGGAGGGTCCGTATCCGAAGGTCGAAATACCGGCGGTCCCCGCCCAATAAGCCGCATTGGTACAAAACGAATATGTGCTCAGCCCCCGGAATAGTCCCGCTCCGTCCAAGGCCGCGGATATCGTCTGCAGGTTCACATCGTCCTCGGGCCACAACCAGGCAGGAAAGAACCGCTCCGCCTCCAACACCTCACCGGTCCAGGTGGGCTGCTCCGCACGGATCACCGACACATCGACGAAACGATGATCGTCCAGGGTCGATCGGTATAGTTCCAGCA
>SLGS01000094.1 GCA_007136565.1 Clostridia bacterium
CATCGTGAGTCTGTTGCGAGGTGACGGGCCCACTCGACCCGCGAGGGAGGGTGGCGTTTTCGTCGTAGGTGATGCGGACCAGTCCATCTATCGGTTCCGAGGGGCTGACGTAGAGATATTCAGATCGGCGGGGCGAAAGCTCGAAGAATTTGGAGCACACAGGGTGCACCTGAATACGAATTTCCGAAGCGTCCCGGGATTGGTCGAGAGGGCAAATGCCGTATTCTCGACGCAATTTGCCGACTATCTCGCCCTGGCTTCGGATCCCGCCGCGGAGATTTCCACGGAGATTCCCGTGGAGTTTCTCGTCCTAGCCCGGCCCGGTCGCAAGAAGGTGATAGCGGATTTTCGCCGCAGGCAGGCCGAGGTCATCGTCGATCGGGTTCAGGCCTATCTGGATGCGGGGAAATCCCCGGAGGAGATCGCAATCCTCGGTCGCGGAATGAATTCCCTCCAACCGTGTGCTCGGGCACTTGCTTCTCGAGGACTTCCCTACAAAGTCGCGGGCGGGAGGGGGTTTTTCGATTCCGAGGAGATATCCGATATAAGGGCTCTCTTGCACTGGATCGCCGATGCCGAGGATGACATTTCCCTGGCCGCGCTACTGAGATCACCTTTCTTTTCCCTCGACGACGAAACCATTCTCGACCTGTCCCGTGAATCGGGTAAATCGCTTTGGAGTGCCCTTCGAGCCCGGGTCGACGAAAACGACTCCCGGGCATCTCGCTGTGCCGCCACGCTATCGACCTGGAGGGAATGGATGGCAGTCCTTTCTCCCGGGGACCTGATGGCGACCATCCTCGACACCACGTTTTATCGGGAGAGCATCTCCTCGCATCCGTGGTCGGGAGAAACCCTCGAAAACCTCGAGCGCGTCATCGCTGTTGCCCATCGCATGAATCGCGATGAGGGCACGGGAGTGGCGGAACTGGCCAGGCGCTTTGACATGCTCGCGACCGCGGGGATGGATGACGATGCCTCCGGGGGCGCGGAGGTGGACGAGGAAGTACTGATATCCACCGTCCATCGAGCCAAGGGGCTCGAATTCGATACAGTGATCATACCCGACGCCTGTTCCAGCAATTCGTGGAAGGCCCCGGATTTCGTACTCAGAAAGGGTATGGGCCTGGCCATGAGGCTCCCGGATCGCAAGGGCCCATTCTTCTCGGATCTCTCCGAAGAGGACAAAACCCTGGATGCCGAGGAAGAAAAGCGAATCTTCTACGTCGCGTGTACGAGGGCAGAGAGGGAGTTGATCCTGGTTGGCGGGGGAAAGGAAGAGCCCCCGAACCTCGAGGAAGGGATCTTGGATCCGGGGTATTTCTCCAAGGGAAGCTATTTTTTGGCATATAGCACTGGCCTGCGCGAGACGGAGGACGGAAGGGTTCGACTTACCCACGTTCCGTTGGAGGATCTCGAAAACCGGGGGGGATCCGGATCATCCGCCGGCTATCACAGGGAAGGAGTCCGGGATCTAATCGATCGTTTCGAGCGCATCACCGGTTCCCGGCGCCCCGACGGGGTATCTCCCGGCCAGCCCGTCGGGGCCAGGACGTACTCGGTTACATCGCTTATGGATTACGATAGATGCCCACGATTATACCTCCTACGCCATCGATTGGGTTGGCCGGAGTTATCGTCCCGAGGTGGCGAAAGCATCGCGGGTAGCCCGGGTGAATTGCCGGTGGATCCGATGACCTTCGGAACACTGGTCCATCGTGCCTGCGAATTGTTGGTTGGGCGTGAGGCGGAAGCGGCCGTGGACGCAGCCCTCGCGGAGGCGGGTTTGAGCCCCGAAATCGGGAGGATAGCGCCGGTTAAGAATAGGATGCTCGAACTGGTGGGATCATTTTCGCGAAGCGATTCTTTCCGGGCCTTCTCCGACGCGTATGCCCGCGGATTGGCGGAGAGCGAATGGAGTTTCCTGCACCCCGTACCGGGGATGCGGGAACGATACCTTTCGGGGAAAATCGACGGTATCTTCAGGGGGGACTCCACGGACTGGATAGTCATCGACTACAAGTCGGATCGAGTGGGCGCGGACGATGTACCCGAGCGAGCCGTATCCTATGAGTTCCAGATGAGGTTGTACCGATGGGTGGTCATCGCGACCCTCGGTGACGTCGAGGAGACGGGGCTATATTTCCTGCATCCGGGAACTTGGTACCGGCTCCCCGGGGAGGAATCGCCCGGATCCATGATAGACCGGGTGAAGGGAATGATCGAGCACATTGAGACCTCGGACGACGAGGGAAGATTCCCAGCCGCTCCGGGGGAACACTGCGCCTGGTGCGGGTTCGAATATCATTGTTCAAACCTGCGTTGATCCCATCGCCCGGGAAGGGCGCGAAGGCCCGGGCGATGTCCCGCCAATCAGTCGGACGCGGCCTTGCGCGCGGGGGGCTCGAAGACATCCAGGGGCGTATCGATCCTTCCAAGGTTACGCTTCGCCCATCGCGGATAATAACCGAGATAAGCGGCCATGACCTCCTTGTACATGATTAACCTCCGGGCGAACCCGGGCAGTAGTCCATACTTTTCTTCTTTCATGACGTGGCTCACTCCCCGCCATGGTACTTGGATATGCCCTGGTCCCAGATCCCGAGCGTACCGGGTCATGAATACCTCGATCCCAAACCTCAGCGGGGTAATGTCGGGTAATAGATTCAAAAAGCGCCTGCTCAGCACCCTCTGTCCATTGAGGATTGAAAACCATTTCTGAACTGCGTCCACGGGAGCCCTGGCTCGATGGAACTGGGCCACGGTCATCAGGTGCGTGGGGTTCTCGGTGATCGGTTCCAGAAGGGATTCGAGGTGTTCCGTCTTCAGCCCCAATAGATCCGCATCGATGAATGCCACTGCATCGGAGTCCGGAACCCGGTGCAATCCGCTTTGAAGCGCGGCGGCTTTTCCTAGGTTGGTCGGATGACGGATGCCCGCCACGGGTCTAGCGAGAATTTCGTTCCACGTATCGTCGGTGGATCCATCGTCTACGACCACCACGAGATCGAATAGATCCGAAGATACCAGTGTATCTAGCACCGTCCCGATTCGGGGTTCTTCGTTGTGAGCCGGAACTATAGCGGATGTCTTGACCTTCACTTTCACTCATCCTCCCACCCGCGTGCCTCCAGGGGCGCGCGACCATTCCGTTATCTATCCCCGTTCTTTGGGTCGGGGCGTTTCCCTGCCGGGCATTCCCGATCGGTGTCTTATCTCCATCCGCTATCCCGTCTTTGCGCCGACATGATCCGGGTATGATGTCGTGCTCCCTTTGTCGTCGGGATGCAACTGAGCCGTTAATCCGGAACGTGGAGATCGGATTCGACGTCAGCTCTTTACCCCGGGATGGGGTCATAAAGCATAACCCCCGCCGAGACGGGGGTTATCTATGGGCTAGGGACAGATCCGGTTCGCATTGTTTGAGCTCAGAAGATGCTTGAACCCCAGCGGCGATAGATCAGAAGCACGAGGATCAGCAAGATCCCGAGGACTACCAGGGCGGGCAGAGCTGTCGCGATCCCGATGAGGGCGGTGGCCACGGCATTAAGGATCCAATTGGCACCCCGGATGAACGAAGAGACGACTCGGGATCCAAAATTATCGAATCCCGTAGCCTTTATGGCCGTTGTGGCCAGGGTTTCGGGTTGTATACTGATGCTGTAGGTGGAGTACGCTATCCTGTCGTCTAGGTACCTCAGCCGCCCGGACAGGGAGTCGATTTGGCTTCTCACGTCGTTCAACTGGCGCCTGACCGCCAACATATCCTCGACTTCCTCGGCCCTCTCCAGGATCCGGCGGAGGGCTTCTTCTTCGCTTCTTAGATTGTCCAGCCGGGCGGTCAGATCGATGTGTTCTTCGGTAACATCGTTGACCCAGGTTCTACTATGGGTAACGACCCCCATCCGGTGGAGTTCCGTTGTTAGGTTATCGAAGTTCTCCTGGGGTATCCGTACGGTGAGGCTTATCCGCGGCAATTGATCCCTTTGATATTTTTGTAGGGTGGAATCGCTGACATAGCCCCCCATTTCCTCGATCAAGTCTACGATCTCGGCCATGGTTTCCTCCGGGGAGGGACCGCCCAGGGTTATTTCACCATTTTTGATCTGTTTTTGCCCGGCGGTATCGGCATCGATGACACCGACGTCGCCGGCCTCTTCTCGGGATGCCCTGTCCCGATCATCGGCGGGAGCTTCGGCCATATCCCTATCGGCCGGCTCTGGAACGGCCGGGGAAGAGCCGGAATCCGATTGTGGAGCAGCACCGCAGGCGCTGACGATGAAGATTAGTGCCAACATCACGGCTACGGTGGTGTATGCGCGTCGAGCCATATTTACCGCCACCCTTTCGTCGGTGGAACCGCTCGGGCTTCAATCTATGATTCGAGACGAAGTGTTCACCCATAAGTTCCCCGTTTTGCGATCCATGTTCCTTCTTGACTGTTGATGAGTGCCCATTTATCATGGGCTTTACCAGAACAAATGTTCGATGGGGGGTGCTCGCCATGCCCGTGATCGCTATGGTGTTGGAAGGATTTTACGCCGGGTTGCATCGGGAGATCTTCGATACCGGAAGGGATCCCCTGATCCTGGTTCGGGGGTCGGAAATCGCCGATGTTTGTCCGCGATCTTACAGGTCGGGGGTACGGCGTCGCATGAAGGTTTCCGAAGGGAGATTTCGCCTCCCCGGGGCCTTGGTTCGAGAGTTGGATCCCGATAATTACGGTCCAGACGTAGAGATGCTCGCAACCGCATGCGCCGATATTTCTCCGGGTGTCGAAGCGGTTAGTCCCGATTGCGTTTTCGCGGATATAGGGGACGAGGATGGTCTCGATTTTGTTCGTCGCTTGGTGAAACGGTTGCCGCGGGGGGTGGGGTACGGTGTTCGCGTAGGAGTTGGTCGCGGGAAGTTCACCGCGGATTTGGCCCTGAACCGAGCGATGCGCGAATCCGCGAATCCCCGCTACATCGGGGGGTGGATGTATTCGATGTATTCCATCGCGACGGAACGAGGTGATGAGGGTGTGGCCGGGTTGTCTCCATCTCTATCGGGGCTCATCCCCCGGTCAATACTATCTGACCTCGAGCGACTGGGTCTTTCCACCTTTGGAGATATTGCCGATATGCCCACGGAAATCCTGGATGACCGATTCGGATTCGAGTGGGCGAGGCGGATTGCCGCCTGGTCCAGGGGCGAAGATATTACCGTCGTTTCCCCCAACTATCCCCCTCCCCGCAAAATGCGCCGCAGGGACGTGGAAGATTGGCGGTACGAGGCGGTCAAGAAGGGATCGATGGGAGACCTCGAGCGGATGTCCCGGGAGCTGGAGAGCGATGGATTAGCCGCGGGGGAAATGGTTTTGTATCTCCTGGAGCGCGTGGGAGGCTGGAAGCGCCGCGGACGCATTTTCCCGGGTCCCAGGACTAATCGCGTTTTCCTGGAGTCTGCGCTGAATTACCTCTGGTCGGATATTGAGTGCACGGATCCCCTGGAATACCGCCTTGAACTCCGCGACTTGAATCCGGGGAAGTTATCCCAGAGATCCCTTTGGGATGGACGGGATGTCGCCCGCGAAGATCTCGAGGATTTGATCACCGACCTGAGTAGGAAACATAGGGGACGCGTAACCTTTTGGGGCGAGGAGATGAAAGTCAGCCGACGCGAGCGGGTACTGGAGTTTTGGGATCCCCTGAGGATGGGGTGATCGGCTTGGGTTACTTGGTCAATAGGAGGCTGAGGGTAGATGTCTCTCCCGGGGGTGAACCGCAAGCCCTCCACCTGGGGTCCGGTCGAGTTGAGGTATCGAGAATCACCGAGACATGGCGGGATGTGGGGAGCTGGTGGTGTGGAGAACGGGAAAAGGTCTTTTATCGCTTGGAATGCGAGGAGGGCATTCTGGTGGAGATTTATCGGGAAACGCGGATTCCCGGGGGCGCCTGGATGCTTTACCGTATTTACGACTGACCGTGACTTCGTCCCCGATCCCTGGGGGGTGACATTATGAATTTCGCACACCTGCATTGTCACTCTCCGTACTCCTTTTTGGATGGCGGGAGCTCAATAAGGAAGTTGCTCCGCCGAGCCTCTTCCGAGGGGATGACGGCTCTGGCCCTCACGGATCACGACAATGTTTGCGGGGCGGTCGAGTTCTTTCGAGCGGCAAAGGAACTGGGCATCAAGCCCATCCAGGGAGCGGAGATAACCCTTCGAGGAGGTTACCATCTCACCCTGATCGCTCGAAATCCCCGCGGTTACGCCCGCATTTGTGGACTGTTGACGAAATCTCACCTCGAGGGAAAGCGCCGTGAACCCGCGGCGAATTTATGGGATTTGGGAGGCGGAGAGGATCTGTTCGTCCTTTCGGGATGTCGCAGGGGGGAAATTCCTTCGAAACTATTAATCGGAGACCGAGATGGTGCGGAGAAAGCGATGAAATGTCACCTGGAGTTGTTCGGCGACTCACTGTTCTTGGAAATGCAGCCGCCGGTATTGCCCGGGGATACTTACCTGCACAAGGAACTTTTGGATATGGGGGAGAGACTTGGGGTACGCCCGGTGGCCACCGCCAATGTCCACTACGCCCACAAAGCGGATTTCCCGATTCACGATTTGTTGACGTGTGTTCGCCGTGGAATCACCATCTCCGAAGTATCGTCCGAACGTCACCTCAACGCAGAAAATTACGTGAAATCCCCCGCGCAGATGGCTC
>SLGS01000194.1 GCA_007136565.1 Clostridia bacterium
AAGTCCGACCGGGTCCTACGATTCGCACCGGCAGCCGCGGCGCGTGTTCCATCATGTAACGCAGCTGTATGGGGGAAGTTTGGCTCCTCAGGACCAGCTCATCTCCCACGTAATATGAATCCTGCATATCCCGGGCGGGATGATCCTCGGGTATGTTGAGTCCGGTGAAGTTGAACCACTCGCCCTCCACCTCGGGTCCGTCCGCCACCGAATAGCCCATGGCCACGAAAATATCCAGCACTTCCTCGAGGACTATCCTCAGCGGGTGGCGCGTGCCGCGACCCGTGGGGATGCCGGGCGCACTGATATCCAGGGCGGACCCTATGACTCCCGAGGAGAGATTCTCCTTAGCCTGGGTCATGGCGTCTTCTACGACGTTCTTCGCCAGGTTGGCGGCCTTGCCCACCTCGGCGCGACGCTCGGGGGGCAGATCCCCTATGCTGCGCAGAATCGCCGTGAGGGAACCCTCACGCCCGAGGTACTTGATCCGCAGTTTCTCTATAGCGTCTTGATCCGCGGCCTCGGCGAACTCGGTCACCGCCGAATCCCTCAACTCGATTACTCTTTCCACCGGATCCAAACTATCCCCCTCCTATTCTAAAACACAAAAAAACCCTCGCCCCAGGGGCGAGAGCGCGCTCGCGGTACCACCCTGATTCGCCGCCCACGGCGGCCTCTTTCCACAGCGGTTTGCGTTAACGGTGCGAACCGGCGGTGCCTACAACCGCCCAGCGGCGGCTTCGGACCGCGACTCCCGGGCGAAATTCCCGTCGAAGGACCGGGGAAGCTTCCAGCCTGCGCTCCCCTCTCTGGCGCGGTTTCCCTCCGCGGTACTGGACCCGTTCACAGTCTCATCGTTTATTGCATCCGGCGATATCATCCCGGTGGGCGACGTCTCAAGACAACGTACATCAGGTATGCCTCGATCAATCCCGTGGCTTCAAAGATCCTCCAACATACCCTGGAAGTGAACACCGGGTCACGCCCTCTCCTATGTGCGGGATTATAGCATTCCGCCCCGCGGCGGTCAAACCTCGCCCCCGGTGAAAGCCGTCCCGACGGGGATTACCCGGATCCGCACGACGGCGCAGCGCGAACCGGCGCTGGCGAGGAGGCGAAACTGGGTATATGCTAAAGCGTGGTGTCCGCACCGCCGCGGGCGAGGATTGGATAGGCTGAAATGGTGACCCTGAAGGGGGATGGAATTGGTGCAATATCGCCGAGCCGGGATAGGAAAGCGCTTAGTGGCAGCCATCGTCGACGGATTGATCGCGGGGATTCCCTCGTCCATCCCGATACTTGGTCCCATTATCGGAACGCTCTACATACTGTCCAAGGATGCCCTGGTTTACGAGCTGACGGGGAGAGAGGATTTCAGGAATCGCAGTATCGGGAAGAAACTCCTGGATATAGAGGTCATTCCGCCCTCGGACGCCACCCACGTGGATTGGAACGTATCGGTCCGCAGGAACATTCCCCTGGCGCTGGGAAGCATCATCATGATCATCCCGCTGCTGGGGTGGATAATCGGCCCGATAGTCGGGCTCGTGGTGGGGCTCGTGGAGGCCGGACTCATACTGCTGTCGCCCGACGGCAGGAGATTCGGTGACCAACTCGGGGGTACCATCGTGGTCGAATCGGAGCAGATACAGCGAACCCGGGGTTAGACTGGGGCTAGCCTTCGGCACCCGGTCTCAGGGGACTGAAGGTATGAAGCAAGATGGCGGCGGCGGAACCGACGTTCAGGGATTCGGCGCCTTCCACCATGGGGATGCGCAATGTGACATCCGCCGCCTCGAGCATCCGGGAGGATAAGCCCGAAGCCTCTTCCCCGACGACCAGCGCCACACGCCCGGGTGTTTCGTAGCACTGCAGGTCGACCTCCGCCGCGGGTGATGAGGCGACGATGGAGTATCCGCGCAACCGCAGTTCCTCGACCACCGACGACCCCGGTACTCCTTCCGCGCCGGGGAGGGGAAAGACGGATCCCGCCGATGCCCGGATCGTCCGGGGCGAGAAGGCGTCCACGGTGCCCGTAGTTGTAACGTATCCCGAGGCGCCCAGGGCAGCGGCCGTCCTTATGAGTACGCCGAGATTGCCGGGGTCCGAAACGGCGTCGGCCACCAGGAAGAGGCGTCGCGCGGATTCTCCCCTTGCGAGCGGGCGGTCCAATACGTCGCCCAGGGGAATCTCCGGGATCCTGGCCGCCGCCACGAAACCCTGCGGGGAGGCCACGGAAGCCACCGAGCCCACGACATCGGCCGTCGCTTCAAACACCATGGCGCCACCCTCGTCGAGCCTCTCGGTCAATTTCGAAGTTTCGGGATCTTCCAGGAAGGATGCCTCCGCCATCAGCAGGGCGAAGGACACCCCGGCGTCCAACGCGGTTTCGAGTACCCTCGTCCCTTCGACGAGGGTTAGACCCTCGCGGGTCCGATGCTTTTTGGAAGCCAGTTTGCGCAGCAAAACGGCATATTGATTGCGGGTACTGGTGACCCGCTCGATTCGCATCGGACCCCGACACCGGTCGTTCTCAAAGATGGTTGCGCGCCTCCTCGACCAGGCTGCCGAAGGCATCGGCATCCCGCACGGCGAGGTCGGCGAGCATCTTGCGATTCAATTCCACACCGGCGTTTTTCAAACCGGCCATGAAGCGGCTGTACGACATACCGTGGGTCCTGGCGGCGGCGTTGATCCGGGTGATCCAAAGGCGACGGAAATTGCGCTTGCGCTGTTTCCTGTCGCGATAGGAGTAGGACAGGGCCTTCAGGACTCTCTCGTTCGCGGGCTTGAAAAGCCGTCCTCCGGCTCCCCTGTAACCGCGGGCCAACTTCAATATCTTCTTGTGGCGGGAGCGCTTACTGCTACCGCCTTTCACTCTAGGCATGACACTTCTACCTCCCAAGGACACCGGGTCATCCCCCGATAGGGGTCCCGGTCGTTATCCGAGCATCTTCTGGACGCGCTCGTGATCCGATTTGGAAACCATGGCCGTCTTGCGTCCCTTGCGCTTCGACGACGCGGTCTTGTGGGTCTGATAATGGCTATACCAAGCGCGACGGCGCTTGAATTTTCCCGTGGCGGTGCGCTTGAATCTCTTGGCAGCACCCCGGTGAGTCTTCATCTTAGGCATCCTCTTCAACCTCCCCGCTGCTGCGCCTGGGGGCGAGCACCATGACCATGTTGTGCCCCTCCAGGACCGGCGCGCGTTCGACGATGGATATGTCGTATACTTCACGGGCCAGTTTCTCCAACAGATCGTGGCCCAAAGAAGAGTGGACTATCTCGCGGCCCCTGAACATGATGGTAACCTTCACCTTGTCGCCATCCTCGAGGAACCGAATGGCATTTCGCTTTTTCACGTTGAAGTCGTGTTCCTCGATCTTGGGGCGCATCTTGACTTCTTTTACCTGCGTGGTCTTCTGACGCTTGCGAGCTTCTCGCCGATTCTTTGCCTGCTCGTACTTGTACTTGCCGTAATCCATGATCCGGCAGACCGGCGGACTGGCCGAAGGCGCAACCTCCACCAAATCGAGGTCCTCTTGATAGGCGGCCTCGATTGCATCCGAGGTATCAACCACGCCAACCTGGTTGCCATCTTTGTCGATGAGTCGCACGTTCCTGGC
This sequence comes from Clostridia bacterium, assembly GCA_007136565.1. GTDB lineage: Bacteria > Bacillota > Sulfobacillia > SLMV01 > SLMV01 > CSSED11-154. The sequence continues at coordinate 3,627 of SLGS01000194.1, forward strand.
GCGAATCTGCTCGTTCACGCGAAGCTCCTGACTTATAACCCCTCACCCCCTGGAATGATTTAAAAATACGCGGGGCGGATGCCCGCAGCATCCGCCCCAAAGGAGATTCGAAGATCGAGCCCGGTGGGCCGATCATTCTAACTCTATTTGGGCCCACAAGCTACGCCTTCTGCGCGCCGGTAGGCGAGGAGCGGATGCTCCCACTTGAATAGACTAACCATCGATGAGTATAGCACTTAGAACGATCGCAGGTAAAGGTTCTTCGCCGCTTCGACCGCCGAAAGTGCTCAGCCCGACCTCTCCTCTATCTCGACCTCGATCTCTCGGCGAAATTCCCGGAAATCGAAGGTGCCCCTTTCGCCCTGGCCACGACTGCGGACCGAAACGGTATCCGCCTCCACCTCGCGATCGCCGACCACGAGCATGTGCGGAACCTTCTCGACCTCGGCGTTGCGGATCTTGAAGCCGACTTTCTCGTTGCGATCATCGACCTGTACCCGTAAGCCGTGGGCCGCGAAGTCTCGCTCGATCTCCCTCGCGTATTCCACGTGTTCGTCGGTAATGGGTATGACCACGGCCTGGACGGGAGCGAGCCACGTGGGGAACGCACCGCCGTAGTGCTCGATGAGGCCCCCGAAGAAGCGCTCCATGGACCCGAGGACCGTCCGATGTATCATGACCGGGCGGTGTACCTGGCCATCTTCACCGGCGTACTCCAGGTCGAATCGTTCCGGGAGATTGAAGTCCAGCTGGATCGTCGGACCCTGCCACGCCCTACCCAGGGCATCCAGCATCTTGATATCGATGGCCGGCCCATAGAACTTCGCCTCTCCGACGTCGGTTTCGTAATCCAATCCCATCCGATCCAGCGAACGCGCCAGCTTCGCCTCGGCCTCCTCCCACACCTCGGGGGTGCCGATGTACTTATCGGGCTGCAGATCGTCGTGAACCGAGAGCACGATCTCGTAATCTGAGTAACCGAACACGCTCAACATGTACTGGGCCAACCTGACGACCCCTATGACCTCGTCTTCGACCTGGTCGGGGCGACAGAAGATATGGGCGTCGTCCTGGGTGAAACCGCGAACCCTGAGCAGCCCGTGGAGTACCCCGGAGCGCTCGTATCGATAGACCGTGCCCAGTTCCGCCCAACGCATGGGCAAGTCCCGGTAACTCCTGGTGGCGCTCTTGTACATCAGGATGTGGAAGGGACAGTTCATGGGCTTTAGGATGTATTCCTGTTCGTCGACCTGCATGCTTCCGAACATGCTGTCCTGGAACGTGTCCAGGTGGCCGCTGGTAGCCCACAGATCCTTTTTGGCTATGTGGGGACTGTACACCAGGTCGTAACCCCTATCCCGGTGCGCCGCCCTCCAGAAGTCCTCTATGGCCGTGCGGACGACCGCACCCTTGGGGTGCCAGTATATGAGACCCGGGCCGCCCTCCTCGTGGATGCTGAATAGATCCAGGTTGCGCCCGACCCTTCGGTGGTCGCGTTGCCGCGCCTGCTCCAGGCGCTCGAGGTGTTTCTCGAGATCCGATTGGTCGTCGAAGGCTGTGCCGTAGATCCGCTGGAGCTGAGGCCTGGCTTCCTGGCCCCGCCAGTAGGCTCCGGCGACGCTGAGCAACTTGAACGCCTTCAGGCGACCGGTACTCGGGAGGTGCGGGCCCCGGCAAAGGTCCACGAATCCACCGTGCTTGTAGGCGGTTATGTCCTCGTCTTCCATCTCCTGGATGAGCTCCTGCTTGTACTCTTCCTCCAGTTCACCGAATAGGTCCTGGGCCTCATCCTTATCCAACTCTATGCACTGGAAGGGGATGTCTTCTTCGACGATTTCCCACATGACCTCTTCTATACGCTCGAGGTCTTCGGGCGTCAGGGCCTCGTCGATATCGAAGTCGTAATAGAATCCATCCTCGATGGCCGGTCCTATGCCGAGCCGGGCATCGGGATAGAGTTTCTTGACGGCCTGCGCCATGACGTGGGCGGCGCTGTGTCGGTATACATCGCGCCCCTCCGGGTCGTCGAAGGTCAGTATGGTAATGTGGCCTCCGTGTTCCAGCGGCTCGGATAGGCCTACGATTCGCCCGTCGAACTTGGCCGCTATCGCATCCCTGGCCAGGCCGGGGCCGATACTCCTCGCGAGTTCCTCAACCGTGGTACCCGCAGGCACCTTCTTGACCGATCCGTCGGGCAGTATGACGCTAATCTCCATGGGTCGGACCCCCCTTTCAAACGCAAAAAACCCCGTCCCGGAAGGACGAGGTCTAGTCGCGGTTCCACCTTCGTTGGTCCGGCATAGCCGAACCCTCCTCTGAACCCCTTAACGACGGGTCGCCGGCGGACTCATCGCCAGCCCTCGGGAGTGGTACTCCACCGCCGCGGATGGGGATCTCCCAGCACTTCGATCCCTTCTCTGTATCCACGTATCCGGGTGAGCTCGTCTCCGTCACCGGGTTATACCATATTCCAATATACCCGGTAATTATATCCCGCGCATCCGGCGGTGTCAAAGAATCCCGGTCACCGCCCGAAGATGCGTTCGTAAAGGTCCCCGCCATAGCTCGTCTGCGAGGGGCGCCCGGGCTCCATCCGGTAGGTCCTGCGCCCGTCCCCTTCCCTGGTGGCCCTGAGGAATCGAACCCGGGGGTGCTCGGCGTCGTAGAGGGAGCGGGCGAACTCGTACAGGTGCGTGACGAAGACCACCCCTACCCCGGTGGCCTCCAGCCCTCCGATGATCCCCGCTGCGATCTCGGAACCTTCCCTCTCGTTGGTGGAGGCGAAGGATTCGTTCAACAAGACCATGGAACCCGGTTTCAATCGCTCCACTATGGCGCTCATTCGCTTCAGTTCCTCTTCCAGTTTCCCGCTCTCCATGTGCGGATCCTCGCGCCTGCGAAAATGGGAGAATACGCCGCGGGCGGGCGAAGCGGAGAAGGAGTCGGCGGCCACAAACATCCCCGCCTGCATCATCAGGTATGCCAGGCCGATGCCCCGCAAGAACGTCGTCTTACCCCCCTGGTTTGCACCGGTCACCACCAGTACGCGACAGTGGGAATCTTCGAAGTCGTTCG
>SLGS01000152.1 GCA_007136565.1 Clostridia bacterium
GTGGCGCCACCCGCTTCGCTCGGAGTGTGCTGGAGTGCCTAGGACTTGGCCAGGCCCCTCCACATCTTCAGGTACTCCTCCTTGGTGTAGGTGGGCTCGTATTCGTCCTTTACCTTCTTGGCCGCGGACGCATCGTCCCAAAGCAGATCGATCACCATAGCCGCCATGGCCTTCGCGGGAACGACGTAGGCCATCTCGGGGTCGACGACCCGGTAATCCCGGGCGTGGGCCTTGCCCTCGACTCCGCCGACGAAGGGATGGATCGCGGGCATGATCTGGCTGATATCTCCCATGTCCGTGGATCCCCCGGAGGCCTCGGCCTCCTCGACCCCTTCATCGCCGAGTAGAGCGCGAACGTTATCGCTGTAGAGGTCGTTTAGGTTAAGATCGGACTTCAGTGGCAGGTATCCGGGGATTTCACGGATCTTCACCTCGGCGCCGATGGCGTGTGCCCCGCCCTCCAGGGCGCGATTGACCTTGTCGTTGGCATCCAGGATGGCCTCGATGCTGCGCCCCCGGACGTAGGTCTCCAGTGACACGTCGGCGGGGACTATGTTAACGAGGTCCCCACCCTTGGTTATTATTGGGTGAACGCGAATGGCGTCCTCGTCCTTGAAGGTCTCCCTCTGGGCGTGTATTCCCATCAGTCCGAGCATCGCGGCATTCAGGGCGTTAACGCCGTAGTGGGGCGCGGCCCCGGCGTGGGCCTCCTGGCCCTCGTAGCGGACCGTCTTGCCGAGGAAACCGTTACTGCCCTTGGCGACCTTGATGACGCGCTGGGGTGTCTCGGCCTGGTGGTGTACCATGGCCGCCATATCGACATCATCCATGACACCGAGGCGGATCAGCTCCTGCTTGCCGCCGAAGAACTCTATTTCTCCCTCTTCCTGGAGGCCCTCGCGGTACTCCAGCTGTATGAACTCCTCCGCCGGGACGGCGATGAAGGAGAGGGCGCCCGCCAGATCATCGGCTATATCCGTCTGGGTCAATCCTACGGCCGTACCCAGCATCACCGCCAGCTGCCCGTGATGACCGCAGGCGTGGACGGCACCGGTCTCGGGGTCCGCGTTGGGATGATCGGAACAGGTTACGGCATCCAGTTCGCCGAGGATGGCCACGCGGATATCGTCCGACTTGCCGGACACATCGGCGCGAATACCGGTCCTGGCGATGCCGGACTCGTAATCCAACCCGATTTCTTCGAAGAATTCCATGACCTTGTCGGCGGTCCTAAACTCCTTGAATCCCAGCTCGGGATTGGCCCATATGTCTTCTGCGAACTCGATGATGCGGTCGGCCTTGGCGTCGATGGCCTCCATCGCCTTTTGTTTGGCGGTTTCCTTGTCCATGGTTAGCGGCCCTTACGGGCCGCTTAATCACCTCCCGGATGATATTGGAATCTGCACCCCTAGTGGAATATCCGACTTCGGGGCTTTCGATCAGGTCATGCCCAACAGGTTCATGGTGACGTGCGCTATGGCCGCAGAGCATATGAAGGTACCGGTCAGTACCACGGCACCGACGACCAGTATCCGCCATCCCATGGCGGTGAACTTGTCTATGTCGCGACCGATGGAGATACCGGCGTACGCAAGCACGGGGGTGGTGGTAGCGAGAAACTCTACCCCAGTAGTCTGCGCCAGGACCCACTCGCTACCGGGGGTCCAGGGTGTGGTAGCGATTATACCTAGTAGTGATACGAATACGATGGGTGGCAACGCGCGGCCCGTGGCCTCGCTGAGGGCCCACCCCAGGAATGCGATAAGCGCCAGTATGGCCATGCCCGGCAGGGCATTGATGGGGTTGATCTCGAGATCGGTAAATAGCCAGTTACCGATGACGGTAATCGCGGAGACTATCACCATCACAAATATTGCTTGACTAGCTTTCATTTAAATCTCCTCCCTGTTCGGAGATGAAATTTCGGGTGGCAATCTCGGTGCACTATCCGGATTGCTCGACTCGTATTCACGCTTCGGTGGACTCCTCTTCGCCAGTATCCCGGCTGAGGAACTTGTAATAGCGCTCCGCCAGGGGTATCGAGATGAATATCATGACGTAGAGTCCGGTGGCACTGGTCAAGAGGTTACTCGTGGCGGCGAAGGACAGGATCTCGTCCGCGAACTCGGGAAGGGCCGCCGCAGCCCCACCGGATGCGGCACTCATCATGCTGGCAGATCCGATGCCCGATGCCATTCCCACCGCGTAGGGATGGAATATCCCCAGGGACGCGACGAAGCCGCCCATGATACCGTTGTAGATGGCACCCAGTACCGTACCGAAGATGTAGACACCGAGGACACCGCGACCCTCGGGACCATCGAGACCGTAGTAGTCACCTATGATCGCCAGGGATCCCTCGCGGGCCTGGGAGAACGTGGCGCCGATGGATTCCCTCTTGAAGCCCAGGAGTACGGCGACGGGCATGCCTATCAACAGGGTCCCGAGGTTGCCGAACTCCTGCAGGAGTAGCGGTACTCCCGACTCTATGATGATGGGCAGGTTAGGACCCACGTTGGTGCCCAGCTTGGCCACCAGTATGAGAACGGAGAGGGTAATGAGGGGAGATGCATCCTCCATGTCCTTCTCGCTGGCCACCTTCAGGAAGCGAGGCCCCAGGAAGATACCGATCACCAGTGCGTAAAGCATGGGTAGGAGAAGTACAGTACCGGGTCCCACCTGGAAGGTATGAAGTCCGATGAATTCCGCGATGATCACCAACACCAGTACTATGCCGTGAAGTTTCCAATTGTACATGAACTGCGGAAGCTGATTCCGACTCTGGTCTGCTCTTTCCTCAGCTGCCATGTTATGCCTACCTCCTATTCCTTGTCTGCAATCTACGGTTTCGCGTCGATTTGCGCCGACCGAATTCCCGTTTGGTGATTTCTACATGCGAAAGCGCAATCCTGCCGTCGTTGAAGTTCTTTTGGCCTCGCTTTCGCGGTTTTCCATTCATTTACACCACGGTTCGGCTAGTCGCCCGCAACCCACTACAACCCATATTGGCGTGTATCCGTATTAATTGCGTCCCAAATTGAACCCATACCCTAAGTATCGGGCCGTAGTAGACGTTAAAATGATACTTCGGGACTTAACTCACCGGTGCGGCGTTTAGCGGCGAAATCACCTGTTTAAGCGCATTTTGGCCAAAGCGGAGGCGCGGAGGGCTCCGGTATAGGGAGGGTTCGAGCGAAGAGTGGATGGGGATACTCGGGAAGAAGAAGGGGGACCGCCAGAGCGGTCCCCCGGGGCGAAGCGGATCAGTCGGAGTCGCTGATCATGTCCTTTTCCAGGGAGTTTAGGAACTGTTGATCGTCGGTGAATCTTCTGACCTGGTGCATCGTGGTCTCTATGGTCCTTCGCCTTTGCTCCCGATCCACCCGGAACGTCTCCGCCGCCCGGAGAAAATCCTCGCGGTCCAGGGTTTCACCACGCCGATCGAAGGCCATCCTCTTGGCCCTCAAGACCAATTCTTCCAGCTCGGCGCAGGAAAAGTGCCTGGTCTTCGGGACGATCTCCTCCATGAGGAAATCCTCGAGGTGTTCGAGTTCAATGCCCAAGGGTACGCTTCTCTCCCTGCCCCCGTCGACCAGGCCCAGGTGAACGGCCATAACCTCCACCCTGGCTCGATCCCCGGGGTAAAGGAACGGTATCTTGTAATCGAAACGCCCCGTGCGCAAAAAGGCTTCGTCCAGTTGATCGGGGACGTTGGTGGTGCCCACGATAATCGCCTGCCTGTCCGGCTCCCCGAGCCACTCGAGAAACTGGGAGAATACCCGCTTGCTCTCCTCGCCGGCGGAATCTCCGAAACCGCCGCTTCTCTTGCCGAACCTATCTATCTCGTCCACGAACACGATGGCGGGGGACATCTTTTCGGCCATCTGTATGGCCCCCTTCATGCGCTGACCCGACTCGCCGAACCACTTCGAGTAGATGTTCTCGGTGAGCAGGTTTATGAAGGGCAGCTGGATCTCGGTGGCCAGGGCGTTGGCGAAGAGGCTCTTTCCGGTACCCGGGGGACCGAAGAACAGGATCCCCTTCGGGAGGGGCAGGGAGAACCTGGCAGCCCTCTCGCTGTCTTCGAGGACGTTGATGATGTACTTCCGAACGAAATCCTTGACCGAGTCGTAACCGCCGATGTCTCGGAAACTGTAGTGGGGATCTCGAATCTCCAGGGTTCCCGATTTCTTCACCAGCTCGGACTTGAGGCCCTTGACCCGCGAAACGTCGAACATGTGCTCGGAAAAGTAGGACTCCAGCAGGATACTTTCCAGCTGGTGAAGGTTCAACCCCGCCGTGGCGAGCACCAGCTCGGCCAGTTTCTGCCTCGGCAATTCCAGGTCCAGTTCCCGGCCGATGGTGCCTATGATGTGGCGACGCTCCTCCTCGGTGGCCGGATCCACCTCGAGGATCACCACGAGTTCCCGGGTGAAGGCATCCAATAGGGAGGTCGCATCGGCTGTCTGCAGGAATATGGTGGATCCCCGCGTTATGAGTTCTGTGTCCGTCGCCCAGGACCGAAGGGCCGATTGCAACCCGGTCTCCCACTCCCGGTTCTCGGCCAGGTTCTGGATGATGAAAAGGGTCTTTTGCTCCCTGAGCATCCCGTCGACCTCTTTTAGGACCGCTTTCACCTGGGCGAGTTGCTGCCCCTGGTTCGCACCGCCACTCCCCGCGGCGGACATCCTCCTGCCCAGGGGCGTGTTGGGGACGTTCTTGCGATAGGGTTCGGAGACCAGCTGGCCCTCGCGCAGGGAAATCCGCGCCAGGCCGCGCCACTGGTCGAAAACCATGATGGATTCGTAGTCCTCGCAGCTTCGATCGGTGAGGACGAATCGCTTGAGTTGCTCCAGTCTCTTTGGGTCGGTGGTTTCAAAAAGGATGACGGGTGAATAGTTGCTTCGGCGCTTCAAGAGTCCGTCGCCTATCCACCCGTCGTCCAATCCCTTCATCTCTGGCAAAGACAATCCTAGTGCCTCCTTCTCGGCGGGAAATCGCCGATCAACCGCAGGGCGAGGACTGCACCACCGTCAACCTCACTCCCAGTTTCCTCAGCTCGCGGGCGAGCCTTTGGCCCGCATCCCCCGAGTACGCTTCGTAGAGGATCACGGATCCGTCGTCCCCCACCGATATCTCGAGAAAGCTGTCCTCGCTCCCGTCCAGGGCCTTCAGTATCCTGGATTCAACCGCGTCGGGCCGGGATATCGCCATCGGCATCCTCCTCGATACCCAGCTCGGCCTCGATCATGCCGCCGGGCTTCGCCTGCACATCTATCGCACCGGTCCTGATCCCGAGGCCCGCCAGGGCACTTCGTATACGCTCGGCCTCAGCGTAACATTCATCCCCGGGAAAACCGGTGAACTCCATCCGAAACTCGCCGTCGGGTCCCACCTGGACCTCGACTCGCTGGCTCATTACAGGACCCCCCTAACGGTCACCCTGCGCTTGGGATAGGCCGGGCGATTCGGATCCATGGAACCCTCCTCGTACTCGACGTCGTAGTTCATGTCCATAAGAGCCCTACCTACGGCCATCGAGGTGAAACTTTGCAATATCCTGCTCTTTAGAGTGTCGATGAGATCTTCGCTGACGCCGTAGGCATCGTAGACGAAGGAGACCTCGCCCGTGGCGTGATCCACGTCCACTCCCAGGCCGGCCTCGAACTGAGGCGTGATCAGGCCGAAGGTGCAGTGGCGCTGGCGCCCGAAATAATCGGTGATGTGGTTCTCCACCCGCCCACCGTACTCCTCGGCGACCACTTCCATGGCCTCGCGAAACAGGATGTACGAGGGATCGGTGGCGGCCTCGGAGCTGCCCGCGACGGGGTTCAACTGAATTTCCGTGGCGTAAGTCGAAATGTGGCTCATATGCTAACGATCCGGTCGATCAAGGGATCTTCCGAATCTCTCACCCCCCCTAGTAGAGATATTCCCCATCATCTCAGTTCGATTCGGTCACCGGAGTCATCGTCTCCTTGGTGAGACCACGAACGCATCTCCCGATCCAGTTCCCGAAGTTGCAGGGCCAGTGTTCCCTTCCTGCTCTCCGCCTCGTCCAGGGCGCGCTTGATCTCGGACAATTCCCGGTTGGGCTCGCGCATGCTCCTGCGCAGAAGCTCCAACTCGGCCAGGGCCACCCGGACTCGTAGGGCTTCTTCGCGCTCCGGATCCTCCCCGGCGGCCCTATCCTGCAACTCTCGCCGCATGGCGTCCAGTTGCGCGGCGGAAAGATTGCCCAGCTCCCTACTCCAGTCCTCGACCCGCAGGGATCTGATCCGCTCCATCCCGCCGCCACCCTGCCAGCGGTGAACTTCATTCTCCAACTGGCGCTGGCGGAAGAGCTCCTCGTCGTGTTCCCGCTCCAGGGCCTTCTTCTTGGCGTTCAACTCATTTATTTCCCCCACGACGTCCTCGTAATCCCCCTGGAGCGCATGCATCTCCTCCTGCAGCGAACCCAGGTTGCCGTGGAACTCGTCGGATGCCGAGCTCATCCGCTTCCAAACCTCTACGGTCAGGATGGACAAGGCGGAGTAGACCAGCAATCCCAGCGCCAGTCCGACAGTGGTCATATACAGAAAGCGGTCGTTCTGCAGCGCCTGCAGCGGCACCAGGTTCGAAGCCGGTCCCAGCGTGATGAAAAACCACGCCACGCAGAATGAATACAGCGGAACCTTGCGCCACAGAGCAAC
>SLGS01000058.1 GCA_007136565.1 Clostridia bacterium
AAGATCAAGGTCACCGGCGGAGTCATGACCCCGGGTATTCGCCCCGGGGTGCCGCAGATGGATAAGGACGAGATCCAGGCCGTCATCTTCGAGGCGCGCAAGCGCAACATCCCCGTGGGCGGTCACACGGAAGGCGCCCGCGGGATTAAGGACGCCGTCGCTTGTGGGATAGACTCCATCGAGCACGGGTACTTCATCGATGACGAAGAGTCCATTCAAACCATGAAGGATAGGGATATATACCTGGTGCCGACGATAATGGCCTACGTGCTCATAGCGGAGGGACTCGATTCCGGTGTCCCCGAAGAGGCCGTCGAGAATGCCGAGATGGCCCTGGATTACAACCAGAATAGTTTTCGGATGGCCGTCGAAGCCGGCGTACCCATCGCCATGGGATCCGATGCCGGGACCGCTTTCAACTATCATGGTGCCAGCGGACGCGAGCTCATCTACATGGTGGAGCACGGGATGAAGCCGATGGACGCCATCAAGTCGGCCACCGCCCATGGAGCGAAGCTTCTGCGCATCGAAGACCTCGTTGGCACCGTCGAGATCGGCAAGTGCGCTGACCTGATCGCCGTCGAGGGCAACCCTGCGGAGAACATCGAGGACGTCGTCAAGGTCGCTACCGTGATAAAGGATGGCAAAGTCATAAAGGACAGGGGCCTTCATATCGTGTGAGGCCCGGGGACGGAAGAACCGGGAGAGGCTAGGGTAGAATGCTGGCGTACGCAACCAAGCGAATCCTTCAAGGGGTACCCACGGTGCTGTTGGTCTCCGTGCTCGTGTTCTTGCTCATGCACATGGTGCCGGGAGATCCGGTGAGGATCATGTCCGACAGGACTGCGACTCCCGAGGACATCGAGCGCCTGAGGCAGGGACTCGGGTTGGACCAACCCGTGCACGTGCAATTTACCATGTGGTTCACCCGGGCGGTACAGGGCGACCTGGGTAGGTCCATCAGGACCGGGCACCAGGTGGCGGACGAGCTCTTGCACAGGCTACCCCGGACGCTACTTCTGACGTGCGCCAGCCTGGTGTTTTCGGTCATCGTGGGTATCGGGGCGGGGGTGGTCGCCAGCGTAAGGTCGGGATCCTTCCTGGATGTAAGCATAATGGTCAAGGCCGTATTGGGTATGTCGATACCGCCCTTTTGGCTGGGCCTGATGTTTATACTGTTGTTCAGCGTAACCCTCAACTGGCTCCCATCCAGTGGAAGTGGGACGTGGCAACATATCGTTCTCCCCGCCCTATCCCTGGGGTTGGCCGGGATGGGCTTGATCGCCCGGATGACGCGATCTACCATGCTGGAGGTCTTGCGCGACGATTACATCAGGACGGCCCGGTCCAAGGGATTGTCGGAGCGAGCCGTAGTGTACAAGCACGCACTGAAGAATGCCATGATTCCCACGATCACCGTGGTGGGGCTTCAATTTGGCATCTTGATGGCCGGAGCGGTCGTCACGGAACGAGTGTTCTCGTGGCCGGGGATGGGATGGTTGCTGGTTCGGAGCATACACGACAGGGATTTCCCCGTCGTCCAGGGTGCGCTGCTGATCAGCAGTATCTCGTTCATCCTGGTGAACATCGTCGTCGACTTGGTTTACGCATTGCTGGACCCGAGGATTAGATATCAATGAAAGGCAAGCTGGTTTTGCCCTTGGGACACAAGGGATTGATCATAGGTTCGCTCATAGTTGGCCTCGTGCTGCTCATCGCGGCCTTTGGACCGTATATTACCGCGCGCGATCCCTACCAGCATAGGTTGCCCCGAGCCCTCGAGACACCCAGCCTAGAGTTTCCCCTGGGTTTGGATTCGCTGGGACGAGATCTGGCGGCGCGCATGATTTACGGTAGTCGCTATAGCGTCGCAGTGGGGCTGTTCGCCGTCCTGGGCGGGATCTTGATCGGGAGTTGGCTCGGTATCATGGCCGGGTACTTCGGCGGGGCGTGGGATACCTTGATCGGCCGCCTGGTCGATGTCATGTTGGCCTTCCCGGGTTTGTTGCTCGCCCTGGCGGTGGTTTCCGCCCTGGGAAGCAGCCTGACCAACCTCACCATAGCCATCGGAATATCCAATATTCCCAGGTTCGCCCGGCTGGTGCGGGGTTCGGTGCTCGCAATTAGAAACGAGGAGTATCTCGAGGCCATCAGGGCCCAGGGGGCGGGGAATACGTGGATAATCACCCGGCACGTCATACCCAACATCATGGCTCCTCTCCTCGTGCAGATGAGCTTCAGCGTCGCCGGCGCCATCCTCGCGGCGTCGGGGCTGAGTTTCCTGGGGTTGGGCGCCCAACCACCGTTGCCGGAGTGGGGCGTCATGCTAGCCCAGGCGCGGGATTACATGCGAGTGGCTCCCCACGTGGTGATATTCCCGGGGCTCGCCATCGTCATAGTCATAGTCGGGCTCAACATACTCGGAGATGCCCTGCGGGATATATGGGATCCGCGACTGTAGGAGGGGTGAGGCATTTGTACGAGGACATGCGACGGCTGCTGGAAGGGGATCCGGTTCGCTTCCTGGGGACGGATGGGATGGATAGAACTGCCCGCGTCCTGGTGGAAACCCTGGAGTCCCTGGGTTACGATGTGTCGAGCCAACCGGTGCAATACCAGGGCTGGCGGAAACTCGCGGACCCCGAAGTGTACGTAACCTACGGGGGCGATGGTTTCCCCCTGGAGGCGAAGATGATGATCTACTCGTCCGGCATCGATGTGCGGGGTGAGGTGGAGTCGGCCGGCCGACAACGGCTCATCGGGGTGTTCGACTGGAGACACTTCGACGTGGTCGACGAGGGAATCGTCGTCGCAAGACTCATCGCCACCGACGAAGGCCCCGCCATTCCGTTATCCCTTGATGCCCCCGGGGCGGACGTCCCGAGTTTCATAATCGGGGCCGACGACGGAGACAAATTGGAGGGACTGCTTTCGGGGAATCGATCCGCGTGCCCGATGGTCCGCGTGCGGGCGGAGGCGGAGTTCTTACCGGACCGGGTGTTCGTCAACGTCATCGGTAGTCGCGGCGGGCGCTCCGCTGAGAAAAGGGTGCTCGTTTGCGCTCATTACGATTCCATCTACGATTCCCCCGGCGCGAACGATAACGGTTCCGGAGTCCTATGCGCGACCATGGTGGCCCGGGAACTCGCCGACCTGGCGAATCGGTTGGACCTGCACGTAACCATCGCCTTTTTCGGGGGCGAAGAACTCCTCCAGCTGGGTTCCAAGGCGTATCTCGAGCGCGGGTCGGATGGGCAAGACTCCGAAGATATCGACCTCGTCATCAACCTAGACATGGTCGGGGTCGGCGAGTACATGTGGCCCTGGGTCGATGACCAAACGGAGGCGGCCGTGAAGTCATCCCTCGCGCATAATCCCTGTCCCCATCCGGTGAAGATCCAAAATCCCCCCCTGGCCGGCGATCATTACCCGTTTTACGAGAGGGGGGTGCCCTCTGTTTGCCTCATATGGTGGCCCGATCCGAACTATCACCAGCCCGGGGATACCTTTGGTAAGCTGGATCCACAGAGGATCTCCTATACCGCGAGGCTTTGCGTCGACATAATTCGGGAGGTTTTCTCGGGGGGTTGATTTGCCAGTGGCGACTTCCAAGATACCCCGGGGAATCGGTGGGGATACGATGAGCGCATCGGCGCCCGGCGGGAACCACTCATGAGAAATCTTTTTCAGCATGTCAGCCCCGGATCCGGTGATTGGGCGGCGGGCACCTATCTATTTTTCTCCCAGTTGGCGGTAATGGTGGTATGCGTGTCACCCCTCCTCGCGGCGGGTTTCCCCCCCGCGATAATCACTGTCAGCGTCTTGCCCGCGTTCGCGTGGCAGCACATCGTCGGACACGGCTATTGTGCGATTTCAGCTCTGCGCTTGGCCCGCAGGGAGAAGAGGCGGAGCGTCACGGCGTTGCCCGGCTTGGGCGTTGATCTCGTCGGTGGGCTGGCGGTAACGCTGGGCGTGATGATGCCCACCTGGCTGGATACCGGCGATCCCTACCTCACGTGGGGCTTGGGGCTCGGGGCCAACCTGCTCTTCGGGCTCACTAAGCTGTTCTTTTGCCCCCTGGCCGCCTGGTTGAAAAGGGTGGTGCCCCGGGCGGCGTTACTCGGACTACTGGGGGGATTGCTCCTGGTTTACGTGGGGACGACCTACGGAATCACCGCCATGGAACAACCGTACCTGGCTTTCTTTGCCATCGGTGTCATGACCGCGAGCATGTTCGGCCAATGGCTGGACCGGGTGCCCCTGATACCGGTGGTGATAGTCCTCGGACCCGTCATCGGTTACGCCAGCGGCCACTGGAGCCTACCGGCTGGGGCCCTGGAGATCTCCCCGGCGCTGGGGCAGTTCACCTCGGCCGGTCTTTCCCACCTGGGTACGGCGGTATCGCGGTACTCCCCGCTCATCATTCCCCTGGCCCTGGGGAATCAACTGCTGAGGAGTTTGAGCAATATCGAGGCCGCGGAGGTTGTCGGGGACGCCTACGACCCCCGGGCACTGCTTTTCGTCGACGGATTGGTTACGACGGTTGGTGGGGCATTCGTCGGCAGTTGGATGCCAACTTTCCTCCTGGCCGGCCAGCCCGGGTGGAAGGAGTCCGGCGCCCGGATAATGTATCCCGGAATCGCCGCGGTGGCGTACGCCCTCACGGGTTTCACGGGTATCCTCTGGTTCCTGCAGGAATCAATACCCGAGGGAGTGATCGCGGGAATATTCATCTGGCTCGCCCTGTCGGTGACCAACGCCGCCATAAAGGGTGCACCGCCGAACCACACCCCGGCGCTCTTGTTCTCCTTCATACCGGTAGCGGCCCACCTCGTGGTTTCCCAGGCGGTCGATGGGGCCGACGCGCATTCGCTGAGGGCCCTGGCGGCGGGTTTCCCCTTCACCGCGGTAGTATGGGCGGCCGTCGTCGTTTACCTGATCGAAAGGGACCCGTATCGATCGGCCGGATGGTGCCTGGTCGGAGCCCTGCTCTCCCTCCTGGGGCTCATGCACTCCTCGATGCTCGGGGTACACGCTACCTCCCTCCCGATCGTGGCCGGGTACGCGATCTGGGGATCCACCATCCTCCTCGTATACGCGATCAATACTATGTTAGAAGGGACCCGGCGAAGTAGATAGGACTGGACGGGCTCTTCGCCAATCCCGTAACCGAGCCGGTAGAGCCCATCCCCTCGGTGTCGGAGTACTCCTCGTAACGCGGGGACTATTCTCCTCGCCACGGTTCGTTCGCTCATCCCCGTCCTGTCCGTTTCGGAATCCGGCCCCCGCAGTTTGGAAGAAGGAGGTGGGTGGACCGGCGCGATCGAATACCGTGGAGAAGGAGGTGCCCCGAATGACCGATCGGAAAGTCCATAGCGAATCGAACTTCTCCCGATTCAATGCTTACGTCTTCGGCGCCATCGTCTTGGCCATGTTGCTCGCCGCCACTTACCAGTTCTTTGGCGGTTCCGTCGGTAGTGATCCGGCGTCCAATACCTTCTTACTGGTCATGGCCGGGATCATGGCCGCCATCGGGATCAATTTCTCCACCCTTCAGGTGGCCGCCGATGATGACGGTATCGAGTTCGGATACGGGTTCATCCGGCAGCGCGTGTCGTGGGATAGGGTCGAGGATGCTTCCGAAGATTCTACCTCGGCTCTTATGTACGGAGGCTGGGGGATTAGGCTCGGCAGGGTGGGGGGGAGATGGAGGGTGGTGTACAACATCCCCGGCTACCCCCGCGTGGTGCTCCGGCTGGGAAGTGGATGGTATCGGGAAGTGGCCATATCAACCTCGGATCCCCATCGACTCCTGCGGGTTATCTCTTCCCTGAACCCGTCGGGCGAGGACGACTGAGGGGCGAACCCGAATCCCGGGTGATGCCGCCGAGGTTCCCCGAGAGCGGATTTGCCCGGGATTTGGTCGATGCCCCGCGACCCCCGCAAGGAGTGTTTTCCCGGGGGCGCCGTGAACTCGAGCATCGTGGGAAAGCTGATCTACCTCGCGAACGGGGCCGAAATGACCAAACCCTTCTTACGGCCGCATGCCCTGCTCCTCGAGGAGATCGCGGTACAGTGGACTTTCCTCTATGGAATTCCGCCATCGCGAGAGAAAATCCAGGCCCTGTACCGTGATGCGGTGCATGCGGCGCGCCGGACCAGTTCCGCTGGTGTCCCACCTCGACGTCAGCAGTGCCCATTCCTCCATCTTCCTAAGGGCGCGATTGATTCGACCGCTATCCCCCCGAAGCCTATCCCCAGGTCCTTCAGGAGGGGTACCAGCTCGTAGCCGTGAATACCGTCAACTCGGCCACGAGCAAGACTACCTGCGGGCGCAGTAGGCCCCGCATCGGCGGGGGACACCCGCAATCTTTACCTCGAGTTTCACCCATTGCCGTCACCACCTATTCCGATACCTGCCATAACTGCCATATGCCACTAAGTGCAAACTGCGCTTAGTGGCACACCGGGACAGCATCCACGAGAGTGCGAGGCGGCGCCGATACGGCGATCCGCCTCGCACTCCAGCCTTATTCGAGTGAAATCCATCTCGCGACTACCTGAACAATACGGCGGTGGCCAGTATGGCACCGACGACGGCCAGTAGA
>SLGS01000136.1 GCA_007136565.1 Clostridia bacterium
CGACGATGACGGCATTGGTGATGATTAGATCGGGCATATCTCGCTCCCTTCGCAGGCGAAGCTTTCATCAATCCGTGAACAGTCTCGACTTAGACGCCCGGGACGGATAACCTTCCCCGTGCGGGGATCAGACGCGGATGCCCTTCCACGCTCCACCGGCGAAACGCCTGCGGGTCAAAAGGGATCGGAGCAGCTGGTCGGCGACGAGCCCGATCCACGCCCCGGGAACGCCCAATCCCAAGGTGACACCCAGGGTGTACGCCGTACCCAGGCGGACGCCCCAGATCCCGAGGGCGGTGCTGATCATGACGAAACGGGTGTCTCCGGCCCCGCGAAGCGAACCGGCCATGGTGAAGCTGATGGCGCAGAAGGGTTGGGCCAGGGCGAGGATTCGCAATGCAATCCCACCGAGGGCGATCACCTCCGGGTCGTCGGTGTACAGGTGGACCACTGAGGGTCCGAAGGCGAACAGTAGTATCCCCATGATGCTCATCGAGATCACAGCCACGCGAGATGTCATGAAACCCGCCCGTTCCGCCCACAGCGGACGGCGGGCGCCCAGGTGTTGTCCGACCAGGGTGGTTGCGGCGACCGAAAAGCCGAATCCGGGCATGATGGACAGGGATTCGATGTTCATGGCGATCTGGTGGGCAGCCATGGCGGAGGTTCCCATGCCGGCGACGGTACGCACGAAGATGAGCTGACCGCTGCGCATTATGATCTGTTCCATGGCGGCGGGGAAACCCACGCGGGCTATCCTTCGGATAACCTCCCGGTCGAATCCAGCCCGAAATGATCCGCTCCAGGAGAGTACCGTCCTATTCTTGCTGATCACCCAGGCCAGGGCCAACACGGTGAACACCCGGCTCAAGATGGTGCCCGTCGCGGCGCCCATTACCTCGAGGCGGGGGAATCCGAAGGCTCCGAAGATGAAAAGGTAGTTGAATACGACGTTGAGGATGTTCGCGACCCCGCGGACGATCATGGGGGTCCTGGTGTCACCCGCTCCGCGAAGCGCCGCGATCAGGATGATCGTCAGGGCGGTGAAGATGAGCCCCCCGACTATGACGCGGAAATATCCCAAGGATGGAGTGTAGACTTCCGGCTCGGCTCCCATGAATTGGATCACCCGAGGGCCTAGAACCGTGAAGATCGCCGAAGCCATTATCCCGAGGCTAACGGCCAACAAGACCGATTGCCTCAGTACGTGTCCCGTGGATGCGCGATCTCCCGCTCCGGTCATCCTGGCTATGATTGCCGTGGTACCCACCGCCAGGGCTTGGAATACCGCCATTATGAAGAAGAAAGGTTGATTTGCTATGCCCACGGCGGCTATCGCCCACGGGCCCAGCTGCCCCACCATGAGCATATCCACTATCTGGGTGACGGTCATAAGAATCATCTCTGTAATGGCGGGCCAGGCGAGGTTGAATATTCCCGACCGGATGATTTCCTCGTCGGGGAGTTCCGTCGACTTGTCCGGGGGGATCGGTATTGGCCGACCGGCGGGGGAGGGACCCGGAAAGCCCGGGCGCCCCTTGGGGGTGGAAGTATCGGACCCGGTACCGTTTGTTAGCAAGATGCCGCCCCCCAGTCGAAGGATAGGGCAATTCTAGCACCGGCGGCGGAGATAGTCTATCCCTTCGTGACTCGAGATGTTTTCTTCCGCATCTCCGGGGTATGGTCCGCATGGGTGCACTCCGGGGGAATATCGGGGCACCCGGCGCGACTTGGGCGGACGCGAGGAGGTTTAGCCGGGGGAGCTGACGAACACGTCGTTGGGCCGTCGACTATCGGATGAGGTGACGAATAATGAGCGCAATAGGTATCGCCACGGTCGGACAATCCCCGCGGGATGATGTGGTGCCGCAGATGCGCAGAATTTGGGGCGAAGAGATACCCGTGGTGGAACGCGGGGCCTTGGACGCCTTCGACTCATCTGATCTCGATGAGCTAGTGGCCCGCGGCGATACGATTCTCGTATCCCGGCTCAGGGATGGAAGTGAGATCCGCCTCGATGCCCATGGGGCGGAATCGCTCCTGCAGCGGGCGGCGGAATACCTGTCCGAGGCGGGATGTGATCCCATCATAATCTTGTGCACCGGGAGTAGCCCGGTGACAATCCCCGGGGTGCGCACCGTACTGCCCCGGGAACTGTATCCCCGCATCCTTCGAGGCCTCACCCGTGGACCCATCGGCGTCATGGTCCCGGCGGCAACACAGCAGTCCGCTGCCCTCGAGTTGTTCGGTGATCACTTCGAACGCGTCGTGACCGCGCACGCTTCTCCGTACGATTTCCCGCGGGATCGCACCGCGTTTTTCGAGGCCGCGGCTCGCTTCCGGGGATCGGGCGTCGATTTGATAGGCATGAACTGCCTGGGTTACGGGGAGGATATGGCGGCTTTCGTCGCCGAGCATTCGGGTATTCCCTGTGTGCCGGCCTCGTCGGCCGTCGCCCATTCGGTATCACTCCTCGCGGACCGCGACCGGTTCGCGGGAACGGAGGGATAGACTTTGGCTGAATTGGAAAGAGAACAACGGATCAAGATGATGGAGGAACTTACCCAGGCTCCGGGTGTACCCGGTTTCGAGGGGGCCGTGGCCGACGTCATGTCGTCATGGATGGGTGACCTGGCCGAACCCACCTACGACGGACTCGGAAGCGTCATCTTCGAGATGAAGGGTAGGTCCGACGGCCCGCGCATCATGTTGGCCGGGCACATGGACGAGGTCGGCTTCATGGTGTCCAGGGTGACCCCCGAGGGATTCTTGAAGTTCCAGCCCCTGGGCGGATGGTGGGACCAGGTGCTCCTCGGTCACCGCGTGGTGGTCAAGGCTGCCGGGGGGGATCACGTAGGGGTGATCGGATCCAAGCCCCCGCACATCCTCGAGCAAAAGGAGCGCGACAAGGTCGTCAAGGCCAAGGATATGTTCATCGATGTGGGCGCAAGGAATGAAGAGGATGCCCGGGACAACATGGGTATTCGCGTCGGCGATCCGGTCGTTCCCCAAAGCCCCTTCTCCCGGATGGGCGACGGGGACTTGCTGTTGAGCAAGGCCTGGGACGACAGGGTTGGCTGTGCACTGATAGTGGATCTCT
Organism: Clostridia bacterium; assembly: GCA_007136565.1. Lineage (GTDB taxonomy): Bacteria > Bacillota > Sulfobacillia > SLMV01 > SLMV01 > CSSED11-154. The sequence goes on from SLGS01000136.1 coordinate 3,101, forward strand.
TCCACCGCCTATCCGACGGGGATTTCCCGGGCACGCTCGTCGGGGTCGGGACGACCCAGGAAGAGATCGGCCTACGGGGGGCGCACACCAGCGTCGAAAAAGTAAATCCCGATGTCGGGATCGCCCTCGAAGTAAGCATCGCGGGAGACGTTCCCGGCGGGGACAAGGACAAGGCCGGCGACGAACTCAGGGGTGGTCCTTCCCTGCTCGTTTTCGATAAGAGCATGATCCCGAACCTGGCACTCAGGAACCTGGTTATCGATCTGGCCCGCGAAAAGGACATTCCCCTGCAGGTTTCGCTGATGGGCGGAGGGGCCACCGACGCGGGCAAGATGCACCTGCACGCCGGCGGAGTTCCCAGCGTCGTGCTCGGCGTCCCGACGCGATATATTCACGCCCAGGCGGGGATTCTCTCCGTAGAAGACTACGAGCAGACCCTGGACTTATTGACCGAGTTGATCCGGGCCCTGGATGCGGAGCGGGTATCGAAGTTTACCCGCTGATGGGTACCGATATAGTGCGAGAAAGGGAGGAGATGCTTCGGTGCAAGGCAAGATGAGAGCATTGGTGAAGACGGAACGCGCACCGGGATTGACCCTGCAGGAGGTGGATATACCCTCGGTGGGGCCGAATGACGCCCTGGTGAAGGTTGCCGCTACCTCCATTTGCGGGACCGATTATCACATCTATTCCTGGGACGAGTGGTCCCAGGGGCGGATAAATCCGCCCCTGATAGCGGGACACGAGTTCGCCGGGGAGGTCGTCGAGATCGGCGATAACGTCGACATCGTCAAGACCGGGGACATGGTGTCCGCGGAAACGCACATCGTTTGCCACACCTGTCCGCAGTGTCGGATAGGAGAGCTTCACACCTGCATCAATACCAGCATAATCGGAGTGGACGTGGATGGGTGTTTCGCCGAGTACGTGTCCATCCCGGCCTACAACCTATGGGTAAACGATCCCGACCTGGATCCGGCCGTCGCCTCGGCCCAAGAGCCCCTCGGGAACGCGGTGCACACCGCCCTTGCCGGGCCCGTGGCCGCCCAAAGGATCGCGGTGACGGGGGCCGGACCGATAGGGCTGATGAGCATACCCGTCCTCAAGAAGACCGGCGCACAGCTGGTTATCGTAACGGAGGTCAACGAGTTCCGCCTGAATCTCGCTCGGGAACTGGGTGCGGACATCGCGATCAATCCCGCCGAAGAGGATCCGGTGGCGGCCGCCATGGAAGCGACCGATGGATTGGGCGTGGACGGTGTCCTGGAGATGTCCGGTAATCCCCAGGCGATCAACCAGGGTCTCAAGATGCTGCGACCCGGCGGGCGCATGAGCGTCCTGGGTGTTCCCTCGGGCAGGGAAGTCACCGTGGACATGGCGAACGATATCGTCTTCGCCGGAGTCAAGATGGAGGGTATAGCCGGACGGAAGATGTGGGAGACTTGGTACCAGACCGCCGGACTCTTGGCGGCGGGCTTGGACATAGAGCCCATAATCACTCACCGCATGCCCCTGGAAGACTTCGAAAAGGGTATGGACCTCATGGCTTCGGGAGACTGCGGAAAAGTAGTGCTGATTCCCTGATAGCCCATTTGCTCCCCGGGGGTTACTTCGGATATCATTCGATACGATTTCGAAGCCAACCCCCGGAGGTGTCTCTCCCCATGATAAAGATCAAGGGTACGTCTAGCGGATTGCGAATGATATTGGATTCCGTATTGGTTCAGCGCGGACCCGAGGAAGTGGAAATCGCCATCCGCGAGCGCCTCCAGTCGGCCGCGGGTTTCCTCGAATCCGCGGACCTCAGAGTTGAAATCGCCTCGTCAAGACTGGATCCGGAGATGGTGAACGCGATCTTGCGGGGAACCGGTTCCGCGGAGGATGTGAGGTTGCTCTCCATTTCCACCCACGACGGGAATGTCGAAGCGGAGTCATCTCCTCAAACGGAATTCCATTTCGGCAATATCCGAAGTGGTCAGACGGTGTCTGCGCCCTCAACCCTCGTCGTCCTCGGGAACGTAAACCCCGGGGGACGGGCTGTGGCCGTGGGGGACCTTTACGTCACGGGATCCTTGGGTGGGTTCGGCGTCGCCGGGGCCGAGGGAGACGCTTCCCGGATCATCTACGCCGGGAAGATGGATCCCCTGCAGATTCGCATCGGGGAAGCCATGGCGCGCGGAGGAGAGAGTTCTGATTCCCTCGAGGCGGAGTGCGCCGCGGTGGACGAGGGAAGGATAGCGATATTCCCGGCCGCCGAGGTAATCGGGCGCCGTTCCCACGGGTTTTCCCCGGGAACGGCGGATCAGTGAGGATGCTCGTCCCGCAGTCGGCCAGCATAGTAGATATCGGTATCCTCGGGCACCAGGGGTCCCACCAGTACCGCCACCCTGGCGACGGGACGACCCCATCCCGGGTTGGCCGTTAGGGTTTGCCAAGCGACGGTGTTTTCGCACTCGACGAAGCCCTCGACGAAGATGATCTCCGGATTCTCGCGATCTCCGGGATTCCCGGTTACCTCGGCCTTTGCCGTATCCAAGATCCCATAGTGCTCTAGGGCCAGGAAACTGGCCATCGCGTGGGCCAGGGGCGCCAGGGTCGGGCCCGATGCGACCAACCCCCCGAACTCGTAGCGCGACGCTTTCCGGGCCATCTCTCCCGCCAGTAGATTCACGGTGACCACGTCTCCGGCGAGATCGACTTCCAGCCGGTCGTCGTCTCGGCGGAGGGCCACAGTCCTCGAGATCCCCGCGCCGCATATCCGGACATCGGCGACCCGAGGGAGTTCGCGCCGTCGATCCAAATCCATCTCCCCCTTGAGTTTCGGTACATGCCGTCGTCGAACAACTATTCTCGGCCCGGCGATTAATTCCCCCGGACCGACTCCGGATAGCCGATCGCCCCTTTCTTGGAAGGAACCATGACACCGTCGCTACGCCGCACTTTCGCTTCGATCTTTCGTCGCGCGGTATCCGCCACCTGCGGTGAATGATCCACGCGGTCCGAGGAGGTTTCGCGAGATCGGGCGCGCCCGATCTCCGTATATCAAAGGATATGGCGGGGTGACGGTCGAATATAGTACCGAGCCGCCACATGACACCCGCGAGAGATTCGAGAGGGGATGTGCGGCAATCATATGGGTCCACTCGACCCGCGATAGTGAGGGGGAGCAGCCTTGGGATTCACCGCGAATGATGACATGGTTGAAGAGCAACTCCCGTTGACCCTGCAGGCGATCGCCGAGGGTAACGAGGCAGTCATCGAAGAGGATCAGATTACATCCATCGAGCAGAAGAAGCTCGGGAAGGCCAAGACGACGGTCACCTTCGAGGACATGAGTAGTTGCGATATAGTGAGCGGCGATAACGGTGACATGATCGTGATAAAGAAACACGTGGGTAACGCCCTCAGGATAGGACCCCTGGAAAAGGATGTGGCCGCCCGCGCTCACGCACTCATAATGAAACTTTGGAAGGGCTAACCAGTTCGCTGCCATCCCCGGGATA
>SLGS01000118.1 GCA_007136565.1 Clostridia bacterium
ATAGGATGCCGAACTGGGAATTCGCGGGAAAACAAAACACCACGGAAACCGCCGAGGCGGCACTAACACGAGCGCGCGACCTGGGAATCGAGCACGTCGTGGTCGCCACCAATACGGGATATACGATGGATGCTGTACTGAAAGTTAAGAACGAGATGCTTCCCGACGCCAACCTGAATCTCGTGGCCGTAACCCATCATGTGGGTTTTCGAGGTCCCGGCGAAGACGAAATGCCCGCCTCCAAGCGCCGTGAGTATTCCGAGATGGGAGTTTCGGTCTTGACCACGACGCATCTCTTCGCCAACATCGAGAGATCCATAACGGGTGAATGGGGAGGACTTTATCCCGGGGGACTCGTCTCCGCGACACTCCGCTCCTTCGGGCAGGGGACCAAGGTCTGCTTCGAAATCGCGGTAATGGCCCTGGATGCCGGCATGATACCGCACGGTGAAGAGGTCATGGTCATAGGTGGCACCGGTGGGGGAGCCGATACGGCCATCGTTATGCTTCCGGCCCACGCCAAGGACTTCTTCGATACCGAAGTACTCGAAGTCGTGTGTCGCCCGAGGGGGCGCAAACGCAAGCCCTGAGAACCGGAGATGGTCCAGGTGGATTCCCGAGCCAATGTGGCTCATTGAGGCTCCTTGTGGTATAATGTTGGCTGTGCATTTTGGGCGGAAGTCGAGTGATTCACGCTGACAGAAGACTACATGCCCAAGGGATGGAGGGCCCCATTTGGAATTCAGGGTCGGAGACAGGGTAGTTTACCCGAGCCACGGATCCGGGACCATCAAGAGCATCGAAAAGCGCGAGGTCCTGGGCGAGGAAAGCGACTATCTAGAAGTCGGTCTGAAGGCAAGTGACATGAAGGTATATATACCGATCAGTGAGGCGGAAGCCGTAGGCCTGCGCCGCGTCGTGGATGACGAAACCATACGCGAGTGTCTGGCGCTTCTAGCCGAGGATACGACGAAGATGTCCACCAACTGGAATCGCCGGTTCAGGGCGAACACGGAGAAGGTCAAGACCGGCGATATTTTTGAGGTCGCCGAGGTAGTCAGGAATCTCACCGTTCGCGATCAGGAACGCGGATTGGCCACCTCCGAACGGAAGATGCTCGACGAGACTAGGGAAATCCTCTGTAGCGAAGTCGCACTCGCCCTCGACGTAGATCTCGAGCGGGCAGTCGAATTGATTAACGAAGCCCTCGGCATTGAACCCCAGCCTGTACCCGAAGAGGAACTAGAGGCCGAGGAAGCCTGAAATTGCCCGGATATCCTTGGGTAGGAAGGCGGTGGGATTATCCCGCCGCCTTCGCTTTGTCGGCGGTGGGGGTGTGTCGTGAGTCGAGACAGTGACTTAGAATTCAGTCTCAAGGAACTATCCGGTGCGACGGGGGATTTTGGTACCCTATTACCCCTCGCCGTTGGTTTCATAATGATTAACGGAATGAATCCCGGTAGCATCATGATCGCCTTCGGGCTATCAAATATCGCCACAGGCATTATCTATCGAGCTCCGATGCCACTACAGCCCATGAAGGCCATCGCGGCAATAGCCATCGCCCAACGTTGGAGCGCAGACCTGGTGACCGCGACGGCCCTATCAATGGGCATATTTTGGCTCCTGGTCAGCATGGTACCCAGGGTGGAACTCCTCATCAGAAAGACACCGACCTCCGTAGTCCGGGGAATCCAATTGGCCTTGGGTGCGAGCCTTGCCATCGCCGGAGCGAGCATGATACTCGATGGAATCACGTACCTCGGCATCGCCGCGATCGGGCTGATCATCTTGCTAAATCGGGGAGGGCGCCGGGGTCCGAGCTCGATAGTGATCCTGGCGATCGGCATCGCAATCGCGCTGGTGCGGGGGGCACCCGTGGCTTCCCCGTGGACTTTCTCACCTCCCGCTTTCCTCCTGCCCAACGCTTCCCTGGCCTGGGAGGGTCTTCTTAGAGGGGGAATTGCCCAGATTCCACTAACCCTCACTAACGCCGTCATCGCCTGCTGCGCCTTGATTAGCCACTACTTTCCCGAAAAGCACATACCCGAACGCAAGCTCATGATGAACATGGGGTACATGAATATCGGGGCGTCACTCATCGGTGGATTTCCCATGTGCCACGGTGCCGGAGGACTGGCCAGTCAGTATTACTTCGGGGCGCGCACCGGTGGCGCCAACGTCATGGAGGGAACGCTCGAGGTTCTGATCGGTCTCTTCTTGGGAAGTGCCATGGTCGGAATATTCTCGGAGTTTCCCGAAGCCCTCCTCGGAGCCATGATGCTCATGGTGGGAATCGAACTAGGAAAATTCTCGGGCGGTGTCGAAAAACACATGTGGCCGACAGTACTGGTGACCGTAGCATGTGCCCTATACTGGAATCTCGGCGTGGGATTCGCCGTCGGGATCGCGTTCCACCTCGCCTCGGGTATGATCAAGAGGACGATGTGATGCTTTTCGAGGCGAAGGTTAGGACATCGGGTGAATTGGGAGTAGTTGGTAGGCTGGTGCCGCCCTCGGACTTCAAATCCGTTGACGGGCGGGGGAGACCCGTCCGTGGTGGGTTCGATTCCCTCCTGCTCCCGCCACCAATAATCGGAACACATCTTCCCATCGGGAGAGGGGATACACATGAAAAAAGAAGCGTTGCTCCTCGAGATCAAAGACCTATTCGAGTGGGTGAGTTCTCGCTATTCCGACGAGAAGGACAACCTGACCGCCAAGGATAAAGAGGAACTGAGATTGAGGGTAAGATCGCTGCAGATGCACGTGGAGAAATAGTCCCCCGTTTTCGTCTGGAGCGGAACTGGCGACTGTATTTCCCCGACATCTCTATCGCACTAATCGAAGGGGTCGGCCAACGGGCCGACCCCTTCAACGTCCCATCTATCATCTATTTCAACGCTGACCCAAAGACCAACGCTATTCTTTGCTCTTCTCGACAACATCTCGCCACATCTGCAGATATGCTTCCTTCGTGTAGACGGGCTCGAACTCTTCCTTGATGCTCTTGGCTTCGGCCGCATCATCCCATAGTAGATCGATGAGGGTCATCGCCATAGCCTTAGCCGGGACGATGTTCGCCATGTCCTCATCGACTACCCGGTAATCGCGCGCGTGAGCGCTCCCGGCAACGCCACCCACCATCGGGTGAATCGCCGGCATGATGTGGCTTATGTCACCCATATCGGTAGAGCCACCGATGAACTTACTAACCTGAACATTATCTTCACCGATGAGGGCCCGCGCATTGGCGTTGAAGGCTTCCATGAGTCCCAGATCGGTTCTGACTGGCAGATAACCCGGAATCTCATCGATCACGACTTCCGCACCGATGGCCATGGCTCCACCGCGGAGGGCGCGATTGACTTTGGAGTTTGCATCCAGGATGGCATCTATACTGCGTCCGCGAACGTAGGTCTCAATGGCGACGTCTGCGGGAACGATGTTTACCAGGTCACCGCCCCTAGTGATGATCGGGTGAATGCGGATGGAATCCTCATCTTTGAACGTTTCGCGCTGCGCGTGAATTCCCATCAGACCCAGCATGGCCGCGTTCAGAGCATTGATGCCCTTATCGGGAGCGCCACCAGCGTGCGCCTCCTGTCCCACGTATCGAACGGTCTTTCCGAGGAATCCGTTCGTCCCCTCGGCGATCTTCATGATACGCTCCGGGGCGTCACCTTCCAGGTGTATCATGGCTGCCATATCGACGTCGTCGAGCACACCCAAGCGTATGAGCTCCTGTTTACCGCCGAAGAATTCGATCTTGCCTTCATCGCGTATCTTGGATCTGTAATCCAATTCGACGAACTCCTCGGCCGGCACCGCTATGAACGCCAGGTCTCCCGCCAGGTGCTCCATCAAATCCGTCTGACTCATTGCTACTGCCGTGCCCAGCATCACTGCCAGTTGGGAATGATGCCCACACGCATGGACCGCACCCGTGTCCGGGTCGGCGTCGGGGTGATCCTTGCAGGTAACGGCATCGAGTTCACCCAGTACGGCGATTCGGACGGCGCTATCCTTACCGCGAAGATCCGCACGGATCCCGGTTATGGCGATCTCGCTTTCATAGGTCATGCCCAACTCGTCGAAAAACTCCTTGACCTTCCCGGCGGTTCGATGCTCCTTGTAGCCCAGCTCCGGGTGCGCCCAAATGTCCCTCGTGAACTCCAGGAGCTTCTCCGAGTACTCGTCAATGGCCTCGATGGCTTTCTGTTTTGCTGCCTCTTTGTCCATGGTGGGGCTGATACCGTTTCCGGCACCAGCATTACCCCCTTTCGTAAGCACGGCGCCGGCCCCCGGGGTTCCCCCTCGGACCGGCGCCCAGGACCTTCTCTACTTGACTACACTATGCCTCAGATCTGTCCCGTTAGGCGCAGCATCACCTGCGCGATGACGGCCGAACCGAGGAAGGTGCCGGTGAATACAACCAGGGCCACCACTATAATCCGCCAACCCAGCTCCATGAACTTGTCGAGGTCTTTACCTATCGATATTCCGGCAAAGGCCAAAACTGGCGTGGTAGTCGCGAGGAACGAGATGTTCCCCGTGTGCGAGAGAATCCAGGCCGAACCCGGAGTCCATGGCGTGGTGGCCAGGATACCGAGTATCGAAACGAAAACAATGGGTGGCAGATTAATCGGCAGAGCTTGGCTAAGCCACCACCCTATGAACACGAGGACCAAGAGAATCAACATACCCATGGCGGCATCTATGGGATTAATCTGATCCATGCCCACCCAGTTGCCGACCAGGGTAATTAATCCAACTATTACGAATATCTGGATAGCATGCATAGGTTTAATCATTGGGGTCTCCTCCCGATCAAATCACCTAAAACCAGCCGCGGACGGCAGAGTCTCATCATTCCCGTCCGCCGGTGAGAACTCGAAGGTAGAAATTGGCCAGGGGGATACCGATGAATATCATCATGTAAAGTCCCGTGGCACTCGTAACGAGGTTGCTCGCCGCGGCGAAGGTGAGGACCAGGTCCGCCGACTCGGGCAGAGCGGCCGCGGCAGCACCGCCGGCGGCACTCATCATGCTGGCAGACCCTACACCACTAGCCATACCGATGGCCATGGGGTGGAAGACGTTGAGGGAAGCCACGAAGCCGGACATAATTCCGTTGTATATGGCTCCGAACAGGGTTCCGCAGATGTAAACCCCCAATACCCCTCGCCCTTCCGGGCTATCCAGACCGTAAACATCGCCGATGATGGCCAAAGCACCTTCCCGCGCGTTGGAGAAAGTGGCTCCGATGGCTTCTCTCTTGAATCCCAAGAGGACGGCCACCGGCATGGCCAAGATCAGAGTACCGAGGTTTCCGAACTCCTGCATGAGAAGCGCGGGACCGGCACCGATTAGCTGGGGAATGTTGGGCCCGATAGTCGTTCCGAGCTTCGCAACAAGGATTAGTACAGAAAGAACGATGAGAGGCGATGCGTCACTCATATCTCGCTCGCTGGCGATCTTGATGAAGCGAGGACCCAAGAACATACCGATCACGAGAGCGTACAACATGGGTAGAAGTAGAGCGGTACCCGGACCGACCCGGAAAGAACGGACTCCGATAAGTTCGCCGATAATGGTCAACACCAATACGATGCCGTAAAGTTTCCAGTTGTGGGTAAACTGCCTTTCGACGACTTCGTTTTCGGCCATTACCACACCTCCGTATTTCGACCGTTACTGCATATTTGTCCATAATTAGCCGATAATGAGTGCCTGACCGATCTTCCTAACATTGAAGTGGCCTCATGCGATGAGAGAAGTCTCTAGATTCACTCGTAATATTCTATTACATTTATCGAAATCCTCTTTCATAAATGTCGGGTACTCAAATCATGTCTTCATAGTGAATGACGCTTCCGATACGGGCCGGGTTACGGTGATCTCGTGCTGGTGTACAATTGATACCAATGATGGATTATGCGTATCGGGGAGGCTAATCCGGTGAACATCGAGATGAAATACGGTGAAGGCCGCGTGAGAATAGACATTCCCGAACGGTGGAATGAACGCATGACCGTGGTCAAACCGGGCAATGACACCGGCAACAACCGCACTCAATCGAGCGAAGAGGCGATAATACTCGGAGCATTGAATCATCCCGTCGAATGCCCGCCGCTGGAAGCCCTCGTGCACCCGGGGGAAACCGTGGTCATCGTAACGAGTGACATGACCCGCCCGATGCCGACTCACAAGGTGATACCCCACGTCATCAAGAAATTGATCGGTGCCGGAATCGTCCCCGAGGACATAACGGTGGTATTCGCCCTCGGGATACATAGAAATCAAACTGCATCGGAACATCAAAAGTTGCTGGGTATTCCCCCGGATACAGGTATACGGGTCGAAGATAGTGACCCGTACAACGTTATCCAGGTGGGTCACACCGCGTCTGGAACCCCGGTAAATGTAACTCGGACGGTAACCTCAGCCGACAGAATAGTCTGCCTCGGCAACGTTGAGTACCATTACTTCGCAGGTTATTCCGGGGGTTACAAGGCCATACTCCCGGGAGTATGCGATCGGGAAACCGTAAGCCACAACCACAAGATGATTACCGATACCAACGCGAGGGCCGGGATAATCGAAGGCAATCCCATCCGCGAAGATATCGACTCCGTGGCGGATGTCTTCCCCGTCGACTTCATCGTTAACGTCGTCTTGGACTCCTCCCATGGAATCGAGTTCTGCGCGGCGGGACACCCCTTATTCGCCCATCGAACAGCCGTCGACTACCTCAATAGTGTCGGTCAATTCGAAATCCAGCGGCGCGCTCCCTTGGTCATAGCCGGTACCGGCGGTTCTCCGAAGGATCTGAACTTGTATCAGGCGCAAAAAGCCCTGGAATTTTCATTGGTGTTCGCCCAACCGGGTGCACCCATAATTCTCGTTGCGTCGTGCCCCGAAGGCTACGGAAACGAAACCATGGCGAGGTGGTTCGCTGAGTCGGGGAGTCCGGAGGGCATGGTCCAAAGGCTGGAAAATGAGTTCGAGCTCGGAGGGCACAAGGCTGCGATGATTGCCAGGGCCGTCGCCCGTAATCCCGTGTGGATTGTCACGGAGATGCCCACGCGGGAAGTCAGCGGGGCATTCATGAAGCCCCTTAGGCCCCGGGATGGACGCATCACGCTACCAAAGGACCTCATCGAGCAGATCGATCGCTCGGGGCAAGTCGAAGATCCTATATACGTTCTCCCCAATGCGGCTTCAACCTTCGCTCGAGCGCGGGACTAGAGCCCGTCCCGGGAGAGGGGTAGCTCTCGATATGCACTCCATCCGAGACGGGCAGCATTCTCCGCATTAACGTTTGAGGTACCTGTCGAAAGCCTCCTCGATTCTCGGAAAAGCGTCGGCCCAGGATTCCCGACGCGCAAAGGTATGGACTTCGTCGGGATAATAGTGGGCATCATGGGACTTTCCGAGCCGCAAGCAATCGAGAACGAGTTTGTCCATCTGGGCGAAGTCCACATTCTTGTCCGCGGTACCGTGAAAGCTCACGAGGGGTCGCTGCAACGATTCTATGAAGTTACTCGGGGATCCGGCGAAATAGGTCTCCGGGCTTTCTTCCGGATCACCATCGAAGAATACGCTGAAGTTTCCGGACCACGGACCCTTCAGTGATTGGATCCAGTGGGTCCATTGTTCGAAATCGTAGACGCCGGCGACGTTGACACCCATGGCGAATTCCTCCGGGTACTTGGTCAGCGCGGTTAACGTCATGTAGCCACCGTAACTCAATCCCCACACCGCGACCCGCTCCGAATCTACGTACGGGAGGCACTTCAGATAGCGGCCTGCTTCGACGACATCGACCACATCATCGACACCCATTTTGCGGAAAAGGGAGTTTCGAAACTCCCTACCATAGCCGATCCCTCCCCGGAAATTGATCGCCAGCGTGATATAACCCCGGTGCGCTAGGTATTGGGAGAATGCGTGGAATAGGGCATACGATCTGCTGGGATGAAATCCCGGCCTCATCTGCCTGACGGGTCCGCCGTGCACCCACACCAGGGCTGGATACCGCCGGTCCTCGTCTTCCTCGTCGAGGTCGGGGGGAGAGATCATATAACCGGTGATCTGCAGCCCTCCCGCTCCTTCGTAGCTAACTTCACGAGGTTCGATCGATAGGTCCTCGCTCCAGGTTCTCGGCATCGTGCGAGATAACCGCACGGTCTTCTCGCCCTCGGTTACTGGCTCACCGCCGGACTCGGCGAATGCACTCGAAACATCGGCTACCCAGAGATCAGCGCTCCTCCTGGCGTCGCAATGAATGAATGCAATGGTCGGCGAACCTTGCGGACACCAGCTCGGGCTGACGTTAGTGCCTCCCAGGTCAGTAAGCTGCTTCGTCGCCTTGGCATCCACGTCCAATAACCACAATTGGCGTTCGCCGGGGGAATTAATGTTCGACGCATAACAAACATATCTACCACCCGGTGCCCACGCGGGAGCGTCACCGACGAACCCCATGTCTTCACCGCGACCAAATGTTGCCTGCTCCATCGAACCATCATCCACATCGTAAACAAAAAGATGAGCCCATCCATCCGACTCACTCCTAAAGAGGATCCGACGGCCATTCGGTTCGGGCCAGGCCCCCAGGGCACGAAGGCTGCCGGGCGTACCGAGGGCCCGTTCTACGTGAATAACGATCGGTTCGATGCATTGCCTGCGATTCGACAAACCAGGGTTGATCTTAACGGTGTAGAATTCGACGACGGTGTTTCGGTCTAGGCTAGTCAAAGCGAGTAGTGTGTTCTCGTCCATCCAAGAGAGGGCGGCGCTCGCAGTCGAGCGTCTTTTGGAATACCAAAGCAAATTGCCATCGATACCGCAAACCCCTATGTGCTGTGCAAGGTGATCATCTGAGAAGTGAAAGGCAATGTTCGATCCATCACTGGACCAGATTATTCCTTCATCCATAGAGAATCCCGAAGCAACCACCTTGCCCGAGGGAGGGGTACACGTGTTCTCTGAACCGTCTTCCAGGTTCCAAATCCAAAGCGCATCACCGCGAACAAAGGCGAGATGCTCTCCGACTGGAGAATGTCGCGGGATACCGATGTCCTCGTGGCCCTTCGTCAAGATTCGAGCATTCCACCCGGATTCGGCGCCATGGGCCGAATAAAGACCACGCTCGGCCACGAAAACCAAAGAGGCGCCCCCGGGATGCCAATCAAATGAGGAGACACTACCTTCGGCGTCGATAGTGTAGCGGCGATCCCCGGACCGGTCTAAAATTTCGAGTACTCCGATTCCTCCCCGATCAACAATGCAAGCCAGTTCTCTTCCGGTGGGTGACCATTCCCAATCCGACAAATACTCCAGATCCAGCACGTCCTCCAGTTGCAGTGCCCTCTCGCCTTTCACTCGACCACCCCTCTCAGCATTGTTGACTGGTTTCGTGCCCCGATTCGGGGATACCTCCAAGAGCCGAGAAAGGGCGAAAAAACGCGAATGGCTTCGTCAACTTCCGACAGTATCCGCGGGCACGATGTGATAGATTATCAGCGTAAATCCACTGAATCAGGAAAGGAGCGTGTTCTTGTTGAGTGAACCGCTGAGACAAGCGGGCACGAAGATGAACTTCAAGTTGGCGGGCGGGGGAGGGGTTGGTATGGATAGTCCATATCGATTCTTGCAAACGGTCATGCGCGAACGCCAAGAACAGGATAGGGTTAGGCGGTATCGATACGATCTGCTGGCTCGTTGCCCGCGGGAAGATCACTTCTACGTGATCCGGGCCAGGAAGACCGACGACTCCGATCGCCAGCTATCCGACACACCCTTGGCGACGGAGGCGGTCACGGCGAGCGGCATCTCGGGTGATGAGGGCGAGATTCTGGAGGTGTTCTTGGATATCGCCCACGCCCGGGATCCCGTCGACCCAGTGCATTTGCCCGATATCCTGTCGGACTGCATCGATGAGAGCGATCTTACCGACGATCAGTTGGTCGAGAGTCACGAATTGGGAGACTACTTCTATTACGACGAGATAACCCGGTGAATACGAACGACGTCGACGAGGAGAACGCAAGATGAGAAACATATCTCGGTCGGGAGAGTTGGCTTCGGTGTAGGAGCGGTATCTGGCCCTCCTACACCGAAGCCCTTTATGAAGATATGGCTCGTTCGAATTGAATCAGCCGGAGTCACGCAGGCGAGGATCGAGAATATCCCTAATCCAGTCACCGAGCAGGTTAATGCTCAACACCATGACCATGATCGTAATTCCCGGATAGGTCGCCAGCCAGGGGGAGAGACTCAAGTATTCCCTACCATCGGCGAGCATAGCACCCCAACTGGGTATGGCGGGGGGCACTCCCAACCCCAGGAAGCTCAGTGATGCCTCCGTGATGATGGTCCTCGCGGCGGAAAAACTTGCCAGCACGATTACGGGACCCCAACAATTGGGCAGCACGTGGCGGAAGATGATCTGGAAAGGGCGGGCTCCCAACGCTGCGGCCGCCTCGACGAACTCCCGTTCCCTCAAACTCTTAACCTGTCCTCTTACTATGCGCCCGTAGGGCACCCAGCCGGCAATACCCAATACTAGAATCAGGTTTACCAAACCTGGCCCAAGAACGGCGAGAACCGCTATCGCGAGCAGGATGAAGGGGAACGCCGCCTGTATGTCGGCCAATCTCATCAGTGCATCGTCTACGAGTCCACCGTAGTAACCGGATATCAGGCCGATAATGACTCCTATACTGCCGGCGACGAAAGTCGCCGTTATGGCAACCAGGATGGAAACTCGTGATCCAAAGATCAAACGGGTGAGTATATCCCTGCCAAGAGCATCAGTACCCAAGAAGTGCTCGGGTACTCCGCCGTCGTGCCAGGAAGGGGGTATCATCCGGTTGACTATGGCTATCTTGGTGGGGTCATGTGTGGTGAGTTGGGGCGCAAAGATGGCCATGAGCACAAAGCACACCAGCACAATGAGGCCCAGACTAGCCTGCCATGAGAGTTTTCTCGCGAGTTTAATCATTCCCTCGTGGATTGTCATCACCGTCCTATGAATACCTTATCCTGGGATCTATCATCGCGTACGTCAGATCTACGATCGTGTTAGCGAGGACGAAAGAACTGGCGAGGACGACAACACCGGCTTGTACAACGGGGAAATCCTTTGCACCGATGCTCGTCACGACTAGTCGCCCCACGCCGGGCCAAGCGAATACCGTTTCTATGATGACCGTGCCACCAAGCATGGCCCCGACCTGCAGGCCGATGAGTGTGATGACGGGGATCAATGCGTTCTTTAGCGCGTGCCGGTATATGACGCGTTGCTTGGACAGTCCCTTCGCGCGCGCGGTTCTAATGTAATCCAAGCCCAGGACCTCCAGCATGGAGGAGCGCATCACTCGGGCATTTTGGGCCACGTAGAAGAATGCCAGGGTGATCGAGGGTAAGATGAGGTGTTCGATACCGCCTCGCCCAGATATGGGAAGAAGCCTCAACTGAACACCAAAGAATAGCATTAGCATTATTCCGATCCAAAAGGAGGGCATGGATTGTCCCATCAACGCGAATAGCATGGCAACACCGTCGATGGGGGTGTTCCTCTTCACCGCCGCCAAGATCCCAAGGGGTATACCCGCTGCAACGGATAGCAATAGCGCCAGAACCGCCAGTTGCATCGTGGCCGGCATGCGCTCCGCTATGAGTTCTAGGGCCGGACGACCATGTCTGAAAGAAGTGCCGAAATCACCCCTGACTGCATCGCTCGCGTAATCGACATACTGGACGTACCAGGGGCGATTGAACCCCATGTTCTCTCGCCATTCTTCGATTTGATCCGCAGTCATTACCTCGGCAGCAGGGCCAAGCCAGAGTTCGGCGGGATCGCCGCTTAGGAACATTAGTCCAAAGGATACGACGGTGACGCCGAAGAGTACGAGTATCAGCTGCGGTATTCGCCTGAGAATGTAGTTCGCCATACTCAATCCTCCGATTCAGCGGGTTCGCTCACGAGGGAGGGGGGAGACCCCCTCCCTCGTGAAACCGGAACGAGCGAGGAATTACCTGAGGCTAGCCTCGGTCATTCTGATACGCTCGTCCGCTCGAGGCTGCCAATCGAGGCGATCCGAGGCGGCATATATATCCACCTGGAACCATATGAAGATGAAAGGAGCTTCTTCGAAGGCGATATCTTCCAACTCCCAGAGCAGTTCGCGCTGGCGCTCGGGGTCGAACTCCTGAGAGAGCTCTGCGTAGAGTTCCTCAAACCTCGGGTGATCGAATCCTACGCGGTTTGAACCGGAGTCCGCGGCCAAGAAGGCGATATCCATCCAGGTAAAGGATGTACCCGATCCGATGAGGTGCATGTCGCCAAAACCCTCACCCTGGTTGGCGGCCATGCCGATGAACACGGACCACTCCACGACCTGGACATCGACCTCGATGCCAACGGCTTCCATGTCGGAGGCGATGACTTGCGCCATATTCCTGTCCTGGATGTAGCGACCATCCGGGGTGTGCAAGACGAGTGAGAGGGGCTCCCCATCCTTTTCGCGGACACCCGTCGCTTCGTTCATGACCCATCCGGCCTCATCCAACAACTCAGCGGCCTTATCGGGATCGTACGGATACGGTTCGATGTCCGGGTTGCTATTCGGCGGGTTAACTATAGTTCCCGCGGGCTCACCGAGTCCGCCCAAAAGGGAGTCCAACATACCTTCAGCGTCGAAAGCGTAGTTCATCGCCTGGCGAACGCGCCTATCTTCCAGCGCGGGGTGCCGGGGATTACGCCCGTGGCCCAGTCCAATGATCACGCGGCGACCACCGGGTACATCGCGAACTCCGATACCAGCATGGTCTTCGACCTCTGCAACTAGATCCGGAGGAACGTTAACGATAAGGTCCGCTCCGCCGGCCTTGAGCTCCGCAATTCTCGTAGCAGTCTCGGGAACGGGCCTCCACATGACTTCCTTTATCGCCGGGGGACCGTCACGGTAATCTTCCCAAGCCTCTATGCGGACGTACTCATCGGGAACCCACTCGATCATCTTGTAAGGACCTGTGCCGATGGCCGTCTCCCTAGTTGCCTCTTCGAAGGAGATATCGGCGAGAACATTGGGGGACAGGATCCACATACTATTGACGATCTGCGGTACGACCGGATTCGGCGCGTTGGTGGTGATGTGCACAGTGTACTCATCCACCGCGACGATAGATTCCATGTCCAGGATGTTGTGGGTGTGATTGTCAGCGTCGACTCCGGCTGCAATCATTTCATCGAGACGCTCGAATGAGAACACGACCGCATCCGCGTTCATGGGATCCCCATTGTGGAAAACGACGTCCTCCCTGAGCTTGAATTCCCAGGTCCGATTGTCCTCGCTGACTACGCTCCATTCAGTGGCCAGCATGGGTTGGGTCTCCATGTTGGCATCCCTGTCGGTGAGGGTCTCGAAGATGTGTAGATGCACGTTGGTGCTACTCAGCGTCTGGCCCTGGTACGGGTCCATGTTATCGATATCGACGCCCTGCAAGATCACGACGGGTTCGTGTTCTTCCGGTTCCTCGGATGGCTCTTCAGCAGGTTCTTCAGTGTCCGCTGGTTCTTCCGGGTCATCTGCGGGTGCAGACGCTTGTCCGCATCCAGCAATAACCATCACGATCACCATGAGCAGAGCGACCAAAGTAAGATTCATCCATTTTGGCAATCCAATCCCTCCAAATATTCCTTTTTTCGAGAGTCCTCGCGCCCCTCGAATCCGATAGTACGGAACCCGAACGATTTGCGTATTGTTCGAAGGCCGAAATACCGCAATCCGAGCATCGTTATAGGATATAAAACGATTGTCCAATTTTACGGCGCCACGTGCCATACTGTCAACCGATAGCGTCCCCGAGTTGCCCTATTTCGCAGACTCGCAATGATTATTCGCCTTTTTTCGTCTAATCATCGGGCTACAGTAGCGCACTCCAGCACTGGACCGCGCACTCAATCCAGTTATCAATAATCCTGGACGGTATTCATCACTGGCTTCGGTTGGATCACGAATTGCGGACATCCATTACGGTGTGGAAGTAGGGAGGCAGCACTCGAGTTTTGCTACCCGGCATGCCCGGACTGGATGCTGACAGGGGCACACAAGGCCACTGTCAGCGATAGCGAGTATGGGGCCGGCCCAATCCCCATCCACAGGGCGACCACTAACGCTACAGCGCTTTCAGTGCGTCCAAGACTCAAGAAGGGGAGTGGATGATATTTCACAACTTGTTATCTGATTGTCTGACACCGATGAGGCGCACTGAACCCAGGCACAAGACGCGAGGAGAGGATGGCGGACGCCTCACGCCGGAGAGATCGACTCGATCGAAACGGAGAGCAACTTCCGATAATGGATATTATGTTAAGTTGATTATCGATTTGCACTGGAGGTAGTTGAGGGATAACCTTTCAAGGGAAACTCCCCCACATCGGTCTTCGCGAAGATGGTACTCGGCGTTCGTCGTGATCGTGACCCTTGGAGAGGTAATCGAAAAGATGCAGAGGAATCCAATCGTGGACTTCTTGAGGAGGCAGTTCACCGCGCTGGCCGGATCGATCCGCCGCACCCGACATTGCCTCAGCAACCGATCGAGGGTCGAGTTCGGCATCGTCTTGGGCGCTGGTGTGTCGGCCCTAGCCGTAGTCTCTGCGTACGCTTCTTCGTTGACGACGACTCGGCCTCCTGTACATATTATTGCGTATGCCGTGACATTGTTGCTTTTGGCCACGGTTATCATCGCGATCCTGGCTTTCATCGGCTCGTCCTTCTTGCGAAGGGCCTCCAGGTTCGTCATGCCCGGTCTTGTCTCCGTTTTCTCGGGACTGTTGCTCGTTTTCGGCTTAACCCGAACCGGCCTACTGCTCGGTGGCCTACTCGCTCTTCCCACCATACTAATCGGTGGCGTGGCCGGGTGCGCCCTGGGCTTTGCTTTTGAGCTCGGGAGATCCAGGCACAAGAAGTACTGGGATATACTGGTAATCGTGTCGGCAATTCTCGCCGCCGTCATTCCAATTGCTACCATCTCATGGGTCGTCGCCCCGGGTTCCGATTCTCATGTGATCACCATCGACCCCTCCCCCGCTGTTCATACCAGAACCATCCCTGGGCTCGAGGATCCATCAACTCCCGGATCATACGAGACCCAATTGCTCTTCTACGCATCCCACGATGATCCCCACCGTCCCCAATACGGCCCGATATCGGATATTCAAACCGACCCCGTAGATTTGACCCCCTACCTACCACAGATGTCTCCCGAAGAATTCGACCAGCGACGCGAGTTCTGGGGAGTCAACGTGCAGCAGGCACCGATCAACGGCCGCCTTTGGGTCCCCATTGGAGATGGTCCCTTCCCGCTTGTGCTCATCGCGCACGGGAATCATCCTATGCACCGGGATCCCGAGGAAGGTTTCGACTACCTGGGGGAATTACTCGCCAGCCGAGGCTCCATCGTCGCATCCATCGATCATACCTTCCTCAATTCTTCTTGGAGACGAGATGATTTCGGGGGCGATGAAATCGGAGCCCGCGCAATACTGTTTCTCGAACACATTGGCAACTTGACGAGGTGGAACTCCGATCCAACCTCTCCGCTTTTCGGACTGGCTGACACGAATAGGATAGCCCTGATAGGACACTCTCGGGGTGGTGAGGCAGCGGCCGTGGCGGGAATGCTAAACGGTCTTTCGGCTTTCCCCTGCAATGCAAACGCAAAAATGGAATACGACTTCCCGATAAAGTCCATCGTCGCCATCGCTCCGAGCGACTCTTTCTACGAGCCAGCCGGGCGGTCTGTGGAGCTTGAGAACATCAATTACTTGGCCATCCACGGTGGGCATGATGGTGACGTAGCCACATTCATGGGCCTCAGGCAGTTTGAGCGAGTGACGTTCGAACCAAATACGAGCGAATTCTACTTCAAGTCAGCCGTCTACGCGTATCGGGCCAACCACGGACATTTTAACACTGCAATGGGAACTCGGGACGTCTCTCCTCCGATGGGTTGGTTCCTCAATACACAACCCATCATGGATCGAGAGGAGCAGATCCACCTGGCAAGTATCTATGTCTCCGCATTTGTTGATACCACCCTCAGGGGCGAACCGGATTACCTACCCCTGTTCGCCCGGCCCGCGGTGGCTCAACAATGGTTGTCGGGCCAGGTAATTCTCACCCGATATCGCGACTCCGCTCAGATTGTCTTGATGGATCACTCCAGTCAACCTGATCCCGGCCTCGCCGATCTTGAAGGTGCAAGAGTTAACGCCTCCGGCTTTGATGAATGGAAGGTATACGACATCCCGCTCCGAGCGGAAATCCTTGCCGGCTCCCAGGATAATCGAGCGACCCTGCTCGAGTGGAGTGAGTCTGGTGCCAGATGGGCGATAGATCTTCCGCGCGATATCGGCGAGGATCTCGGGATAACCGACGAATGGTCTTTGCACTTGGCCCTTGCCGACCTAACCGATAGCAGAGGGGACGCGGGACGCTTTCTCGACCTCAACATAGCGTTGATCGATGCAGATGGAGCTACCTCCCGCAACGCGCTGTCGGACTTCGGTTCCATCGCGCCTCCCCTACCGGTGAAAACTTTCAAGGCGGGTATACCCGAAGGCCTGCTGCTCTCGGAGTCCGAGATTATTCTTCAGTCCATCGAGTTCCCGCTGGCCATTTTCACAGAAGCGAATTCCCGATTCGACGCCTCCCGAGTTTCCAGGATAGTGCTCGAGTTCGACCAAACCCAGAGGGGAACCGTACTCCTCGATGATGTTTCAATGCGCCCTCCCTACTGACTCTCGCGCGCGTTTCCTCAATAGTGTGGGCCGGGGATCGTGCAATACTTCATCGGTACCTCGGCTTGCATACCCCTCGCTCATGGGTAACAATGTTCCCCGGATCCCGCTGAAAACCGCTCGCACTCACGTGACATGTTCGCAGGGTGGGCAGCAGTACATAGCCATGTCATAGACACCGGTTTGGAGTGAGATGCCATCCGAGAGAAAGAGTACTCACGCTCGATCTTGCCGATACTTATCACATTGATGGCCATGGGAGCTTTCGGCGTCACCGGCGGCGCTTTGATCGCACCGGCCCTTCCCACGCTGACCGACGCCTTCTCGGTATCCGAAGACAGAGTAGGCCTGGTGCTGTCGGTATATACGCTTTCGGCGGCACTCGCCCTCCCATTCCTCGGCTTACTCATAGATCGCCTCGGGAGAAAGACGGTGGGGATCGGTTGCCTCTTGATAGATGGCACCTTCGGAATCGCCTGCTCCTTTGCCCCTTCTTTTGGGGTATTGCTCATACTCCGCTTCTTCCAGGGCATCGGAATCGCAGGGCTGATACCGGTCGCCATGACGGTCATCAGTGACAAGTTCATGGAGCGCAAGCTTCGATTGCGTCTGATGGGCATTCTGAGCGGCACTATCGCAGCAAGTGCCGCATTGGTGCCCATTCTCGGTGGGGCCCTGGCGACACAAAACTGGCGGTATCCCTTTTTCGTCTACGGATTCTCCGTATTCATCGCCATCGCTTATGCAGTCTTGATACCGGAGACGAAGAAGAAGACCGCGGATATCCAAAGCGCGGGTCGAGAGGCGAAGGATTACATCGCTAGAATGAAGGACGCGCTCAGCATACCCAAGGTCCGCGAAACATTCGCACACTCATTCGTATTGTACTTTGTGCTTTACACCTTGGTGGCCTTTCTGCCTCTATTCCTGGTGCGAATCCATGGTATTAGCGCGTTTTACGCGGGGGCCGCTTTGGCCATACAGGCCGCGCTGGCTGTCGTCGTCGCCAGCAAGGCGAACTGGGTGGATGACCACTGGAGTTGGAAGCCAAAGCTGACCATCGGATTCGGGTTTGTATTCGCGTCGCTGATCAGCCTGCCTCTTTGGTCGAGCACGACTGGTGTAATCGGCAGCCTCCTTGCCTTCGGCATTGGGATGGGATTCGTCCAGCCAGCCGTCTACCACGAGGCTACCGCCGCCCCACCACAAGAGTTGGCTGGATCAGTCGTTGCGCTGTTCAACACGATGAAATACATCGGCATGAGTTCCTCTCCTTTCATACTTGGCTTCGTATCCCGGTTCTATGGAACTGAAGCCGTCTTCCTCGCCGCCGCAGGCTTTTGCGGCGCGTGGATCCTTATCTTCAACTTACGACGCCAGGATACATCTGAGCCCCTGAACTGACATTAGCTCACATGGCCGCGCCCGGGCACTACTGAGCGCGATCGATCGACCAGATCACATGCATGGCCAGGACACTGACCTGGCAAAACCCGCGAACGCGACAATTCGTCCAACAAACACCAATCTGCCCGGACGCGAAGATACGGGTTCATCGGAAGAATTGATATCCTCTCATAAATGAATGATCCGTTCATTCATTTATGAGAGGACCGCTACAGCCCCCTCGAAAATGGTGGTGCACGGCCTTTACCATCTTCAAACGACCGAAGCGGTCGGAGTCGAATAGCTCCGTAAATTGGGAAAGGTAATTGTATAGCGCGGGGCGACTTAGCGGTCGGCCAAGATGCTCATGTAGCGCTCCCCCGTGTCCGGGAGAATACAAAGAAGTTTCAGTGGTTCCTTTTCGTAATCCCGGGGCGCCAATGCTAATTGCGATTCAGCAATCCTCAGCGCCGCCGCTACTGATGCGCCGGCGGAAATACCAGCCAGGATGCCCAGTTCACGGCCAAGTCTCTGGCTCATCGCATAAGATTCATCACTCTCCACCGAGACGATGTCGTCCAACAGATCCAGATCCATAATTTCCGATACGAACCCTGGTCCCAGCCCCGGAATGTCATGAGATCCGGCCTCTCCCCCGGAGAGAACGGGTGAGTCCACGGGCTCCACTGCCACAATTTTGATCCCGTGACAGTCTCGTTTCAATATCCTACCGGCTCCCGTTATGGTACCTCCGGTACCGACCCCGGCGACGAAATAATCTAATGTATCACCGAAGTCTGCCACAATCTCGGGACCTGTGGTCGAGGCATGGAAATCCGGATTGGCGGGATTGGTGAACTGGGAAAGCATCAGAGAGTTTTCCCGCTCGGCGAGGCGCTCTGCTTCCCAAATGGCCCCGTTCATTCCCTCATCCCCCGCCGTAAGTATGACCTCTGCCCCGAAGTACTCCATGATCGCCTTGCGCTCCGCCGTCATGGTCTCGGGCATGGTTACAATCATTTTGTAGCCCCGCGTCGCCGCAACCATCGCCAGGGAGATGCCGGTGTTCCCGCTGCTCGGCTCCACAATGGTAACACCCGGACCCAGCTGACCAGAGTTCTCCGCTGCACGGATCATACCCAGGGCAGCTCTATCTTTCACGCTACCTCCAGGGTTGGACATCTCCATTTTGCCAAACAATTCAACTCGGGGATCCCCGATCAACTTGGACAGACTGATCGTCGGGGTATTACCTATCAAATGCGTCACATCTTCGTATATCATACCGACGACACCTTTCAGTCATCCTCCAGGGGTACGCATTGGCCACCCACGGCCTTCTTGCCGCCAGATCGACCCGTTCGGCCTAAGACCTTTGCGGGAGTTCCAACCGCGGTCGCTCCGGCCGGAACGTTCTCCAAGACCACGGAACCGGCTCCCACCTTCGCATCATCCTCTATGCTAATGGGACCCAGAATAGTCGCTCCAGCCCCCAAGAGCACCCGGTTTCCTATCGTTGGGTGTCGCTTGCCGAGGCGATCAAAGCCCCTACCCCCCAGGGTTACACCATGATATATGGTTACATCGTCCCCGATCTCCGCTGTCGCACCTATGACGACGCCCATACCGTGATCGATGAACATGCCTTTGCCAATCTTAGCAGCGGGATGTATCTCGATCCCGGAGATGAATCTGCCCATCCACGCGAAAAGTTGCGGCAACCAGAACCAACCTCTACGCTGCAAACTGTGCGCAACACGGTGGAATATCATGGCCTGGAACCCGGGATAGAATAGCACTACCTGCAGGCGGTTCTTGGCAGCAGGATCGCGCACCATGGCTGCATTTAGATCATCCTTAAGATACCTGATCAATTGAATCCTCCTTCTGAGCACAACGCACTAGGGGCGCGAAGGCGCCTTTAGTGTACTACCCATATCAGAGGATTCGAAACTGTATTGTACTGGAAGGTGGAAATACCAAGACCGTTTCTTCCAACCAATCTAGGGCCAATGCCGCATCGCGCGATCGATGATTGGCCAAAACTCAGGTATTTCAAAACCTCTTCGCCAAGCCGCCACTCCAGCGAGGTCATATCTTTGTACCAGCTGCAGGCGCGCTCCCAGCGAAACCTCATCCTCGATCCAGATTCGGTAGGTCCTGTCATCTTCTTCATACTCGAGATAATGCTGACCCGCTCGCTCGTCCCACACCAAGTCGTCTCCGCGTTCTTCCAGGATCTCCTTTTGGGTATTCATGCCTATCGCCTGGCTCTTTATCTTTTCTTGTCCTTCCTCAACCCATTCCTCCCATACCCGGGTATAGAAAGGGATTCCAAGGATCAATCGATCGGCGGGCACTTCCTCCAGAATACGGCGCAATCCCGACTCGACCCAGGGTAGGCTGGCTACCGAGCCCGCCTTGGGCGATGTGGCCCAGTGCTCGTCATAGCCCATCACTATGATGTAATCCACGATTTCCGACAGGGCTTCGCGATCGTAGCACAGTGACCAGGTCAGGCTGGTGGAAATGAAGGTAACATCCATGGAGAGGGTTAGCCCGTGGGCATGAGCCTCCGGGCGAAGCTCCCGAACGAACTGCGTCAGGAGATCCCTATCCTCGTAATACACGTTTTCAAAGTCGATATTGATTCCGTCCAACTCGTACATCACCGCGTACGTAATCAATTGTCGCACCATCTCGGATCGGGTGCTTCGCTGAGCCAAGACCGCGGAAGTAAGATCTGGATCGAAGGAGTTAGTCGCCAACCCCCAGATCAAGAATCCCCGGTCCCTCGCCCACTCAACATAGTCCGCATCAGCGGTACTGTAAAACCGGCCATCGGTATCCGCCAGCGAAAACCACGTCGGAGAAATGACGTTCACACCCGGCATGGGCCCTATACTGTCGAAATCCGGTGACGTATTCCTGAAGTGTTCCCATACCAAGGTCACCCTTTGACCATCCAGCGGTGTTCCCGGGCGCCAAGCCCCCCAGTCCGTCATCAACGGCAGCCCATCATCGGAAGATTCGGGCGATCTCGTCGCCACGTGGATCCCATCGAGTTCGACCTGTGATGCGGGCAGATATCCCAACACCCCCCGTACCATGACCCTGTACCAACCTGTGTCACTGTCGAGAATCTCGATGGCATCTCCCGGATCAAGGCTGAGGGATATGTCCGCCTTGGGGTGGTTTGCGTGCCTGAGGTAGATTCCACGGGACCTATTCAAGCGGCCTCGCGAAATGGCATTCAATGCTTCCCATAGGCTACCCCGCGGCTCGTGGGATTCCACGGTCCGCCCGGAAATCGATGTGTCCCCGGGCATTTCGATCACGACCCTACCGGTGTCGTCATACGTCTGGAAACGGATGCCCGTGGTCACGCTTACGAAATCGGCGGGGATGAAATAGTCCTCGTCCACCTGCTTGGCCGGGATAATCAGAT
>SLGS01000135.1 GCA_007136565.1 Clostridia bacterium
GATTTCGGTGACCGTCCGGCGGCGGATAAGCCCGCCGTGTATATAGATGCCTGCATACACGCGGGAGAGGTATCCGGAACCCAGGTGTGCCTGCATACCATTGATAGATTGGTGAACGGGTTCGAAAGAGACGAGTTCATCACCGAGATCCTGAGGCGCTGCACGTTCTACATCCTTCCCCGCACCAATCCCGATGGAGCCGAAGCCTTCCTTACGACACCATCCAAGCAATGGGGTAGTGCACGTCCATATCCCAAGCAGGATTCTGCGGGGGGGTTGCGCGAGTCGGACATTGATGGCGACGGGGAGATAGTCCTTATGCGCTATCCCGATCCCAACGGGGAATGGAAGGTGTCCGAGTCGGATGATAGGCTGATGATCGCTCGCGATCCGGAGGACATCGTCGGACAGTTCTATACGCTGTTGCCCGAGGGCGAGCTCGTGGGAGGAGCTTCACCGGACGATTTCCGAGTCCTGCCGAGGGAATTCCAACTCAACCTCAATCGCAACTTTCCCGCGGGTTGGGAACCGGATGCAGTCCAATCTGGGGGAGGCGATTATCCCCTTTCGGAGCCCGAGTGCAAGGCCGTCGTAGAGTTCATCCAGCAGAGGCCGAACATAGCCATCACTCACGCATATCATACTTACGGGGGACTATTGATGCGTCCCTTCGGTCATCTTCCCGACAGCGAGTTCCACCCCCAGGACCTGATCGCATACAAGAGACTGGGCGAACTCGGTGAGAAACTGACGGGTTACCCCATGGTATCGGTCTTCGAATCTTTTACTCCCGATAAGAAGCGCCCGCGTCGAGGGGTATTGCACGATTGGTCCTACAACCATATGGGCCAGATCGCCCTGGGAACGGAGATATGGAACCTGGCCACCAGGGCCGGGGTTCAGCGTGGGGATCCCGATAATTACTACCCGTTCCAGGATCAGTCCGAAGACGACGAGCTCACCCTCCTCAGATTCAATGACGAACAACTCGGGGGCGAGGGGTTCAAGGACTGGACGCCCTTCGATCACCCCCAACTCGGTCCCGTCGAAGTCGGAGGATGGAAGATCAAGTTTACCCGCAAGAATCCTCCGCCCACGTTCCTGGAGGACGAATGCGAGAAGAACACGCAGTTTAACATCAGTTATCCCGCCTCGCTTCCCAGGGTTGAGATAAAGACCTTCGAGGTGACACCGCTCGGCGATGATTTGCATAGACTACGCCTGGTGGTCGAGAATACGGGATACTTGCCGACCAACGTTACCGATATGGGTATCCGCATGGAGAAATCCGAGCCGGTAACGGCATCATTGGAACTCCCGGATGCATCGCACCTGGTCGAAGGGGAGCCCGTTGCAGATCTAGGGCACCTACCCGGGCGGATGCGTAATCTCCGCGGCTTCTACTTCAACGAACCGGAGAGCGGGATACCGAAGAGAACGGCGACCGCGTCGTGGATTGTTAGTACTCCGGAGTCCAATGAAGAGCCCTTTAGACTTAGGGTCGGCTGCCCACGCGCCGGATACATCGAGGAATCGATCACCCCGCGCCGATAGGGAGTCATCCCTAGATTTCGGGAGGAGAAATGCCATGGGTTACGTCGTCAAAGTATCGAGGCTTTACGACGGTGTAGATTCTAAGATCACTGAGGATAGGGCGGTCGCCATTCAAGGCGGCCGCTTCGTTTGGATCGGATCTTCCGCGGACGAGATTCCGGAAAAATACCGGACTTGGCCCGTGGCTTCCGCCGAGGAGTTCACGATGATTCCCGGTTTGATCGACGGACACGTTCACCTTTGCAACGACTCCGTGCCGGATCGCGCAATGGTTATCCTGACGGACTTACCGGGAGCCGCAACACTGCGTGCCCTGCAGAATGCCCGCGCAACCTTGGACATGGGGTTTACTACGGTTAGGGATTGTGCGGGACTGGAGGTCATGGCCCTGCGCGATGCCGGGAGGGCGGGAGCCTTCACCGTACCGCGGATCCAATCCGCGGGCTACGGTATCTGCGGGACCGGTGGCCATATGGATCGCGACAAGTTCTATAATGCCAGGCTTCGCGATAACCCGGGAGTGGCGGACTCACCCGACGAAGTCCGCCGCGTCGCCCGGACGCTACTAAAACTTGGTGTGGATTTCATCAAGGTCAACGCGACTCGGGGCTTTGGAGGCAAGATCAGGGGCCACCAGGAGATGACCAGCGATGAAATGACGGCGGCCACTGAGATTGCACACAAGGTGGGCAAGCGGGTGGCGAGCCACGCTATGGGGACCGACGGAATAAAGGGCTCATTGGATGCCCGCGTTGATTCCGTAGAACATGGTTTCTGGTTAACCCCCGAGCTGGCGGATCAGATGGCAGCACAGGGCACCTTCCTTCTCCCCACGGCGGCGACACTATACAGGAACGTGACCCGGGGATTCTATCGTGGCGGCATGACCGATGCCGAGTTATCTAAGATGCACGACCTCGCCGCATCGGCTCGCGAGGCGATGTTTGAAAGCCTGAGTATGGCCATGGATTCCGGGGTTAAGATCGCCGTAGGGAGCGACATGGGAGGCGGTCCATTCCTATATCACGGTGAGAACGCCACGGAGCTGGAACAGCTCGTCGAGGCCGGGATGACCCCCATCGAGGCGCTCAAGGCTGGAACGTCCACCTGCGCTGACCTGATGGACTTGGGAACCGAGCTCGGTCGGATAGCATCGGGATACCTGGCGGATTTCGTGTTGGTTCGCGGCAACCCCGACGAGGACATTTCGCTCTTGTCGCATCGCGATTCCATCGCAGCAGTATTCATGGAGGGTAGATCGGTTCGAATTGATGAGGACTTGGCCCGAGATTTTCCAACCGATTCTGACGAGATAGTGCAGTGATGCGTTTGGCGGGCGTGCCATCTAGGGACAAACTACTGATCGTCATCCTGGTTCTACTGGTGGCGTCTTTAATCGGTATTGGTGCCCTCACACTCGGGACCGTGGATCGTTACTTCGAGACGGCGCGCTCAGTTCGGGGGCTTGAGATCTCCATAGGTGATGTCCGTTGGGATCCACAATCGAGACGACTGGAGATGGAGATAGTGGCCACCAACGGGGGTGGTCTCGACATCTTCTTGGACGATATCCGGTTCTCCGTTTACATCGACGGTGTCTACGTGGCGACCAACACGGATACCAGGATGGGGAAACTACTGGACCCAACCGAGACGGCTACTTTCACGTATGCTTTTACGCTGCGCCCTTTCTTTGCCGACGAAATCGACAGGGGATTGGATGAAGGAGACGGTACCTGGGGTATCCGCGGCGTGGTTTGGGTCGATGTCGACGGACTGCGCAGTGACATACCGGTGGCGGCTCGGAAGGATGGTGGGCGGTGACTGAGCGCGTTGGCGTGATCGGGAGAAGGATTCGCCCACTGATAGTGATTTGCCTTGGTCTTCTACTGGGATGCCTGATGATTCTCAGCTCGACTGCGTTCAACTCCTTTGCCCCGGTTCGGATAGACTCGGCGGTGCTATACGTGGTCATGGCCGTCAGCGGGGCAGTGATTGCTTTTATGTACGAAGAAATATCGCAAATGGCGCTATCGGCACTCTTTTCCTTGGTCGTGTCCACGGCATGCCTTGGCATAGTACTTACGATGAGTTTGCGGGCCGTAGGTTGGGATCTTTCGGTTGATCTCTTCTTGAGCATGGTCGGTATTCACTTGGTCAGCTACGGTTTCACGACGATCATCTTCCAGGCGGCGGGAGCCTTCGTAATTCTGATCACTCGTCGGGCATAGCGAATTTCCGTTAGGAGGAAGTAGAGAAGATGATGAGAAACGAGCTATTCGCCGCGGTGGATCGATACTTCGACGGAGAAAGGGCAGCGAGTATCGCCGCAGAACTCACCCAATTCTATCGTACACCGGGATCATCGGGGTCACTGGAGGCGATCGCCGTTCTGCAGTCGGCTTTCCGTGATGCCGGGTTCGACGACCTGGAAGTAAACGATTACCCCGTGGACGATTCGTGGGAGCCGAGGAGCGCTTCATTATCGATGGTGGGAGAGTCCGGGGACTCCACCCTGGTCGACTACGAGTCGGCCCCCCCTTGCTTGGCACCGTGGTCGCGGGCTACATCGGCGGACGGCGAGGTTCTCGAGGTCATCGATGTAGGAACCGGAGAATCTACCGACCATTTCGAGGGGGCCGGGGTGGCGGGGAAGGCCGTATTCATCCACGGCACCACCCGCAGGCCCGCATGGTGGGAAGCCGCGCGATTGGCCGTTCAATACGGTGCCCGGGGCATAATTACCGATTACATGTTGTACCAGATCCCGGGGATCCGTGAACCCCACCTGGTACCTGATGCAGTGCAGTTGCTGAGGCTGCCGATGAAGGACGCCGATGCATGGGCCTTCAGCATTTCCCATAGAGCCGCTGAAAACCTCAAGTCCAGGCTTCGCAGGGGAAAGGTAGAGGTCAGGGCGAAGGTCGACATTGTCCGGCGTGAAGGCGTGCTGCGAAACTTGGTAGCGACCATCGAGGGATCCGAGTTGCCCGAAGAGTCGATCCTCTATTGTGCCCATTCTTCCGGGGTGAAGCCCGGCGCGAACTGCGCTGAGGGCCCCGGCATGTTGGTGGAACTGGCGCGAGCCCTTCGGGATGCCATCGAAGCCGGCGACCTCAGCCGCCCCAAGCGCACCCTCAGGTTCCTGATAGGTGCGGAGGGAGCGGGCATCGCGCGATACATCCAGGACAACCCCGAAGAAGTATCGGGGACCTCGGTGGCGTTCACATTCTGCAGCCCGGGTCACCGCCAGGATCTAACGCGCGCCAACTTGATGCTCTACAACTCCCCGGATTCCGTACCGGGTTACATAAATGATTACCTGGCCGAGCTTATCGATCTAAGCCCCAAGGAGGCCGACTGGATCGAAAAGGACGGGGGCGCGGAGTTGGATCAAATCCGCGTCGCGCAACATTTCTATACACCCTGGAGCGATAACGGGAGGTTTGCGGCGGAGGGCATTCAGGCCCCTCTATTCATGTCTTGGCCCGACAGGTACTTCCATTCTCAGCTGCTCACGCCCGAGGTGATCGACCCCGTCGTGTTGCGCAGATGCTCTCTCGTGGTGGGTGTAGCTGGATTGGAACTGGCGTCGGCCGGGGAGGCCGAGGCCATCAGGATAGCCATGGTGGTGGCGGGCAACGCTCGACGCAGACTCTCGGCACTGGCCTCGGGGATAGAAATCCCGGGGATGGATTCAGGTGACATGCTCCGGAGGGCTATTGCCCGTACCCTGGATCTTTCTCGGGCCGCCCTGCGCCGAACGCTGGAACTCGTCCCCTCCGAGCGCCGGGAACACGCAGAGAGAGCTATCGCCGAGTTCGAACTGCAACTCGCGGCTGATGCCGACAGGGAATTGGCTTCCCTTGCAGAAAGCCCCCAAGAGGATAATCCGTCCGATGACGCGTTCCTGGTGCCGGTGAAGGTTGGAACCGGCCGGGCTCCGCGCTGGGCGGGTTTAAATTATTCGGATCTCCTGGAAGCGGCTGACGCTTTCCGATCCGAAGATCCATCCGCGGGATTTAACTGCCTCCGGGTGGTAGCGGATGAGCTGTGGGCGAACGTGGATGGCTCGACTACCGTCGGGGACATATCCTTGAACGTCGGTCTGGAGTTTCGCTTGAGATTGGCGATAAACGGGATCATGATCCTGTTACGGGGCCTCGAAGAAGCCGGCTACGTGAACCTGCGCAGTGGACCCGTTGAGGGTACCAACACCAAAGAGGAGTGAGTGTAGTGGGCGAAAGACTGGATCGTAGAGTCAATGTGTTCATCTCCGTACCTCTGCCAGAGGATTGTGTCGACAGAATCCGGAAGGCGGATCCGCGGATTAATCTGGTAATGGATCGGGATCTACTCCCCGAGCCGCGCTACAAGGCCGATCGAGTCGGTGAACCCATGGAGTGGACCGACGAGATGGAAGAAAAGTGGCAGGGCTACCTGAATGAAGCCGAAGTGATCTTCGGGTTTGAACGCCGTCATCTCCAACAGTTGAGTGATCTGGCCCCGAATCTCAAGTTGTTGCAGGCGACCAGCACCGGGGTTGGCCCCGTCACCAGGAAGATGGGATGGGTCGATCAGGGTGTCACCGTAACCAGTGCCAGTGGGATTCACTCCGTGCCGATATCCGAGTTCGTCGGCATGGCACTGTTGTGCTTCACCAAGGACATATTCCACTTGTTTGATCTCAAGTCGCGTAAGCACTTCGAACGGTACAACACCAGGCAGCTCAAGGGTAAGACCATCGGCATAGTCGGCCTGGGCAAGAATGGTACGCAGGTCGCCAAGGTCGCCCGTGGGCTCGGTATGCGCGTTCTCGGCGTCAAGCGCGAACACGAGGGTGCAAACCCCCAGACCCTGGGCGTCGACGAGATCTTCCCCAGGGATCAGATCAAGGATATGTTCGCCCAGTGCGATTTCGTATCCCTCACTGTCCCGACCACACCCGAGACCTTCAAGTTCATCGACTACGACATGATCAAGTCGATGAAGCCCGGTTGCGTCCTGATCAAC
>SLGS01000006.1 GCA_007136565.1 Clostridia bacterium
CGCGATTCGCCATCCTAGCCCGACCACTTGGATCCCGTCGGCGCAATCCGCAGGGCAGAAGACAGCTGCGAGGTTGGTGGGGATGCGGGCGTGGTGCCGGGGCGCCTTCGGCGCTCCGCAGTTCGGAGAGAGGGATAGCATGTTGGGTAGAGCAATCGCAGTCGTCGCCATCGTGGCGATCCTCGCCCTGGGGGGTGGATACGCCTACGATCTATTGATATCCGGGCCCGACGAAGGGAACGGTCCCGTGTACGCTACCGAGGAGGTGGTCCGGGGCGACCTGACGGTATCGGTGGAGGGATTCGGCAACCTGGAACCCATTTGGTCGGAGAATATCCAGACCGATACCGGGGGATTTCTGGAAGATCTGACCATAGAGCAAGGTGACGAGGTGAACGAGGGCGAGGTGGTCGGCCATCTTCGGAACGAGGAGTTGGCCATGGAGGTGCGCCAGATGGAGATGGAGTTGGAGCGGGCCACGAGTAGCCTGGCCATGACCCTGGGCGTACCGGAGGAAGGCGTCCTGGACGTGGATCCCGACGCCGGAGTGGGCATAGTGGCCCCGATATCGGGTCGCGTCACCGAACTTCGCCCAGAACCGGAGGAGATGCTTCAGTCGGGGGGGATGGTCGCCCGAATCGTCGACGATTCCAGGGTTATCATAGATGCGGAGTTCAACTCCGCGGAATTCGATCGGATCCAAGAGGGACAGGAGGTCGATCTCAGGCCCGCGGACTTTTCCGACATCCTGGCGGGAGTAATAGTGGACGCCAACCCGATCCCCGTACCCCGGGACGACCACTACATCCACGAGGTCACCATCGAGGCGGAAAACCCCGGCCTACTCCGGCCCGACCAAGAACTGCAGGTCCTAGTCGAAGGCGGGATAGGCGTGGACGCCACCATCGACGGCTATTACGACGAGACATCGGTGTGGTCGTCCACCGAGGGTACCGTCCTGGAAGTGCCCGTGGATCCCTGGGAATACGTGGAAGAAGGCGAGGTCCTGTGCCGGCTCGGGGGTGTCGAGACCGAGCAATTCATCTTCGACGAGCAGATGCGCATCCGGGAACTGCGGGAGGCACTCGAGGACAAGCGACTAGAGGAGGAGCGACTGACCATCCGATCGCCGATAGATGGCACAGTGGCTTCGGTGATGATGGGGTACGGGGGAGAATTGAGCCCCGGGACCCACATAGCGGCCATCATCGACAATACCAAGATGAGCCTTCGGATAGAGCTCGACGAGATCGATGTGATCCAGGTGGAGCCCGGGATGGAAGCGAGCGTTACCGTCGATGCCTTCCCCGGCGAAGCCTACCCGGCGACGGTGCAAAACGTCGACATGATGGGCTCCGACGAAGAGGGTGTCACCGTCTACGGTGTGCAACTTGAGGTCGAAGATACCGGCAACATACGCCCGGGCATGACCGCCAACGTTTCCGTCTTCGTCGCGGAGGCTCCCGATGTATTGCTGGTCCCCATGGAGGCCATCTACCAGGAGGAGGATCGCGCCATGGTGGATGTATATCGAGACGGTGAAGTCGAGCCCACCCCGGTGGAACTGGGGTATGTGAGCTCCCGTTACGTCGAGGTACACGATGGTATCGAGGAAGGCATGCGGGTCGTTACGGGTACCTCTGAAGACGTCCTCGATCACGAGGAGGTCGACGCTCCCGACGCCCCGATCATACCGACGCCCGAAGAACCCGACGAAATCGAACCCGAACCGTCCGAACCAGAACCGGCGCCGGAACCGATCCCCGAGCCCAGGCCCGAACCGGAGGGGTGATGTTCGCCATGGATGCGGGATCGAATAGTGGGCGCGGCAGCACATTGGTCAGGGCGGTCTTCGGGCTTCAGACCGCGGTGCGGGGCGTTCTTTCGCACAAGCTTCGCAGCGCGCTGACGGTGCTCGGCGTCGCCATAGGTGTGGCATCCCTGATAGTACTCCTGGCCATAGGAAACGGTGCCCGGGAGGCCATCGCGCGCCAATTCGAAAGCCTGGGTACCAATTTGGTTAAAGTTAGTTCCCATCGATGGGACGTGCGCCTCTTTACGTCCCACGCGGAAGAAATGGTCGAGCGGGTGCCGACGGTCACCGACGGAATGGCCCTGCTTTCCGAGGACTCCGTTGACGTTCATTACCGCAGGCTGGCCGAGGAGTTTCCCCTAAGGGGGGTGGGGCACTCTTTCCCGAGAATCCGCGATCACCAGCTCCTGGCCGGTCGTTTCTTCGGACCGTTGCACGTCGAAGAGCGGATGCGCGTGGCCGTCTTGGGCCACGGAGCCTGGCGCCGCATCTTCGGCAGCACCAACCCCGTCGGCGAGGGGATATACGTCGAGGGACAGCGATTCACGGTGGTAGGGGTCCTGGAGCCCAAGGGAGCGGGTATGGCCGACGATGTGGATGGACAGATAATCGTACCCGTCACCGCCGCCCAGCGGGTCCTGCTGACCGGGCGCGTTGATGAGCTTTGGTTCCAGTCTCCCGACGAGGAATCGGTGGAGGCCGCCATGGTGCAGCTCGGTCGCATCTTCAGAAGCGAGTTCAATATCGACGAAGAAGGCGTCGTCGACGACGGTCCCGCTGTGGGTACCCCGGCCCCCCCGATGGGGTCCCCCGGCGTCGCAAGACCCGGTCCGCATCCTCCCGGGGGCGGCCCGGCGGAGGGACCGCCCCTGACGGTTACAAGCCTCAACACCATGGTCGAAGAAGCGGGGGAGGCCACCCGCGTGATGACTATGATGCTCGGCGGAATAGCCTCGGTAGCTTTGTTGGTCGGCGGGCTCGGGATAATGAACATCATGCTGGTGTCCGTGGGAGAGAGGACTCGAGAGATAGGGATACGCAAGGCCCTGGGGGCACATCCGCTGGACGTGGTGTATCAGTTCATGGTGGAGGCCCTGCTGCTGGGCCTCGTGGGAGGTATCCTGGGGTTGTCCCTGGGCCTCGTGGGTACCGGCCTGGCCGAGGCTTACGGACTGGAGACTCTCCTGACCGCCGATGCCTCGGTGGTGGCCTTCGTGGCCGCCGTGACCATATCGGTGATTTTCGGTGTGTATCCGGCCTTTACCGCGGCACAGCTGCAGCCCGTCGATGCCCTGCGCCACAGGTGAGAAGGGGCAGAATGTCCCGGTAAATGCCGCCAGCCAACGCGCGAAGATTCGATCGCGCTGAGATCCTCAGGCGAGGAGGAAGGCGACGGCCAGGATGACGTAAAGCACCAGGCCCACGGTCACCGCCGCCCCGGCCATATCCTTGATCCGCGCGACCTGCTCGCAGTACCCGGGTTCGACCAGGTCGGATAGGTCCTCGATGGCGGTATTTAGGATCTCGAGGCCCAGTGCCAAGGCCGCGGCCAAGAGCAGGGCGACGGTCTGTTCCGGGGGGAAGATCCCCACGGCCCCGGCGGCCGTGGTGAGGACTACCAGGGCCACCAGGTAACGGGCATTGCGTTCGAATTGCAGGATATGGATCCAACCCCGCAGGGCATCCCCCGCCGATCGCATGAGCCTTCGTATCTCGTTCCTCAAGGGACTCCCTCCCCGCCTCGCGCGTGGCTCCCCGCTGGTGGGCGGCCCTATCGCCGGCGATCGTACTTCCAACCGAGTCGCCCGAGCTCCCCGATGAGTTCCACTAGGTAGTCCTCGACGACGGCCAACATGCGCTCTCCCTTTTCCGCCGAAGCGGTAGTGGGGTCCCCCGTGGCGCCCGTGGCGGTGAGCTCCTCGATGTCCCATATCACGGTGGCGAAATCACCCAGGGCTATGACGTCGTCGGGCATTTGCCTGACGGCCAGGTCGGGGCGAACCAACTCCGGTGTCACCGCCATGGTGATGGAAGTTTCGCCCTCTCCGCCGTGCCCCAGACCGCTCCAATCACCCATGTCGTCGGGCATCTTGGCGGCGGTGATGTCCCACCACGAGGGGATGTACACCAGTGTCGCCTGCCGGTGGCGATCCTTGACGCGCCTCGCCGCGATCTCCAGCGCTGGGATGTTGCCGTCGTGACCGTTTAGGATGATGATCCTGTCGAGACCGTGGCGGACCAGGCTGTCCAGGATATCCGCGGCCACTTCCACCATGGTTTCGTACCGAAGGGTTACCGACAGGGGGTAGGCGTCGTAGTGCAGTGAGGTGCCGAAGGGGAGTCCCGGGACCACCACGGCGTTCCCGGCCCGCCGGGCGACCCTCCGCGCTATCTCCTCGGGCACGAACAGGTCCGGGCCCAGGGGGAGGTGGGGTCCGTGGCTTTCGCAGCTTCCGAAGGTGACTATCGCGCATTCGACCTCGCCCGTATCGATGGCTCGTGCGATCTCGTCGGCGCGGAACTCGTTTAGCATTATTCTCTTACCCATGGATATCCCTCCCGATGTCGCGCCGAGCGCCGAAGAATCAAAGGCTTCCGTGCTCGGTTCGAGCGATGATCTCTTCTTGCAGGCTGGCGTCGAGGTTATTGAAGTAGTCGCTGTAGCCGGCGACCCGCACGATGAGATCGGCGTGTTCCGCCGGGTTCTCTTGGGCCTTCCTCAGGGTCTGGGCGTCGACGATGTTGAACTGCACGTGGTGCCCGTCCATCCGGAAGTAGGAGCGGATCAACTTCACCAGGCCCTCGAGGCCATCGCCCTCGACCACACCCGGGGTGAACTTCTGGTTGAGAAGGGTTCCGCCCGTTCGCAGGTGATCCATCTTCCCCGCCGATTTCAGTACCGCCGTGGGCCCTTTACGATCCATACCCTGGACCGGGGAAATGCCCTCGGAGAGGGGACGTCCCGCGCAGCGGCCGTCGGGGGTGGCCCCCGTGACGGATCCGAAGTACACGTGGCACGTGGTGGGCAGCATGTTGATCCTGTAGTCACCTCCACAGGCGGTGGGCCGACCGTCGACGGCGTCGAAGAATATGTTGAAGGCGCGCACCATGAGCGAATCCGCCCGGTCGTCGTCGTTCCCGTAACGGGGGGTGCGGTTCCGGAGTAGTTCCCGGGCGGCATCGGAGCCCTGGAAGTTCCCGGTCAGCAGTGAGAGCAGCTCCGCGGGCGAGAACGTCCCTTCTTCGAAGACGTGGTGGGCCAGCGCCGACAGGGAGTCCGCCAGGGTACCTATCCCCACCCCCTGGATGTAGCGGGTGTTGTAGCGGGCACCCCCGGCGTTGTAGTCCATGGCGGTGTCGATACAGTCATCGACGAGAAGCGACAGGAAGGGCGAGGGCATCTCGTGGGCGTAGAGCCTTTCGATCTCATCGTTGCCCCGCAGCTTGATATCCAGGAAGTGTCGAAGCTGTCGCTCGAAGGCGTCGAAGACGTCCTCCATGGAGGAAAACCCGGTGGCGGGTCCCGTCTGCGCGCCCACGGGTTCCCCCGTGCGGGGGTCGATCCCGTCGTTTAAGGCGATCTCGAGGATCTTGGGCAGGTTGAAATACCCGGTGAGGATGTAGGCTTCCCGCCCAAACGCCCCGGTTTCGACGCAGCCGCTGGTCCCCCCGCGGCGAGCGTCCTCGATGGATTTTCCCATCCGGAGCAGTTCCGTCATAACGGCGTCGGCATTGAAGACCGAGGGTTGGCCCATGCCCCGCCGGATGACCCGGCAGGCGGCCCGGAGGAAGCGATCGGGATTCTTCTTCGAGACCTGGACGTTGGAGCTGGGCTGGGTCAGTTGCATTTCTTCCACCGTGTCCAAGAGGATGTACGAGAGATCGTTGACCCCGTCGGAACCGTCGGGCTTTAGACCACCGATGTTGATGTTCGCGAAGTCGGTGTAGGTACCGCTCTCCTCGAGGGTGATTCCCACCTTGGGCGGCGCCGGCTGGTTGTTGAACTTGATCCAAAAGCACCCCAACAGTTCCCTCGCCAGATCTTCGGTGAGGGAACCTCGGGCCAGGTCCTCGCGGTAGAAGGGATATAGGTGTTGATCCAGGCGACCGGGGGAGAAGGAGTCCCAGGTGTTCATCTCGGTGATGACGCCCAGGTGGATGAACCAATAGGCCTGTAGGGCTTCCCAGAAATCCCGGGGGGGATGCGCCGGGACCCGGTGGGTTACCTCGGCGATGCGCAAGAGCTCGGCCCGACGCTTGGCATCGGGTTCCTCCCCGGCCATTCTCCGGGCCTTTTCGCAGTGGCGGCGGGCGAAGGTGATGATGGCCTCGGCCGATATCTCCATGGCCCTAAGCTGCTCCAGCCGCCGGTGGGAATCTCCGCCAGCGACCTCGATCTCGCGGCGCCTTTCGCGGATGTTATCGACGAGGTCGCGCATCCCCGTGCGGTATATCTTGTCGTCGGCCACCGTGTGTCCGGGCGCCCGCTGTTCCATGAATTCGGTGAAGATCCCCGCCTCGTAGCATGCCGTCCATCGGGGGGTCATGGCGTCGAAGATCCGGTCGCGAATGGACTTACCCTGCCAGTGGGGAATCACGTGCTCCTCGAGGTCGCCGCGGGTCTTTTCGTCGACCTCGAAGGTGATCCTGTCCCGCCCGGCGATGACGTCCAGGTCCTCCGTGGTGTGGCAGCAAAGCTCCGGGTAGGTAGGAGTCGCCGCCGGACTCGGACCCCTCTCCCCGACGATCAATTC
>SLGS01000097.1 GCA_007136565.1 Clostridia bacterium
ATCGGTTCCTGCTGCGGATACACCTGGGATACCCCTCGGAGGAGGATGAGATCTCCTTGCTCCACCGCCATCCCACGGGCGCGAACCCCGAAACCGACGTGGAACCCGTCGCCGACGCGGAAAGTATCGCTTCCCTGCAGGCGGCGGCCCGCGAGGTATTCCTCTCCGACGAGCTCCGCCAATACGCCGTTCACCTGGTGCGCGCGACGAGGGAACGCGAGGAGCTGCAGCTGGGGGGCAGCCCGAGGAGCGCCATCATGCTCGCCAGCGCCGCGCGTTCCCTGGCCTTCATCCGGGGGAGGGACCACGTTATCCCCGATGACATCCTAGAGATCCTCGTGCCCGTGATGGCCCACAGGCTGGTGGCGAGCCGGGACATGGCCCTACGGGGACGCGAGATAAACTCCATTCTCGACGAAATCGCCGGGGAAATCCCGGTGCCGGCCGATTCGTCATGAGCCGGGATCGCCTCCTGGCGGCCATTCTCGCCGCCATATTGATAGTCGGTGCGGCTGCTTCCGTTCCGGCCCTGGTATTCCTGTCCCTGAGCGTCGGCACCGCCGCCATCCTGGGGCGAATCTGGGCGAGCCTGGGGGCGCAAAACCTCGTGCACGCCCACAGCACGCCGGGGAGCCGATGCCTGGTCGGCGAGGTAGCCAACGTGCAAATCCGGGTAGATAATCCGACTCCTTTACCACTACCGTGGGTGGAAATAAGTGATCCACTTCCCGACCCCGGCTTCCAGCTCACCGCGGGTCCTTTCGGGGCGGAATGGGTTGGTCTCTCGGTGAGGACAGGCCTCGGTTGGTTCGAGCGCCTGAGAAGAACCTACCAATTCACCGCCCGCCGCAGGGGATACTACCAGATCGGCCCCGCCTCGGTGCGCGTATGGGATCCGCTGGGCCTATCCTTCGTGGATCGGGGCTTCGACGACAGGCTCGACATCACCGTACTCCCTATCATGGTGCCGCTGGACGAACTGGGGATC
This sequence comes from Clostridia bacterium, assembly GCA_007136565.1. Taxonomy (GTDB): domain Bacteria; phylum Bacillota; class Sulfobacillia; order SLMV01; family SLMV01; genus CSSED11-154. The sequence continues at coordinate 989 of SLGS01000097.1, forward strand.
GCCGCGGAGCACCCCTTCGGGGATCCCCAAAGGGATCGGTGGCTCTTCAAAGACCCCCTCTCGGTGGCGGGAGCACGACCGTACCAGTCCGGGGATCCCATGACCTCCATACACTGGCCAGCTACGGCGGCGGCGGGCACGATGATGACCAGGGTGCACGAGGGAACCAGGATTCCAGAACTCTCCCTGTTCCTAAATGTAACCACCATGCCAGTATCCTGGTACGGGCTGGTGCCCGAACTCCTGGAACTATCCATAACCACCACCGCGTCCGTGGCCGATCACGCCCTCCATCGGGGGTTCGCCGTGGGTCTCTACTCCAACGGGAGTCTGGTAAAGAGAACCCCCGAGGACTCCGCTAGGCCCATTCGCATAGAACCGTCGGCTTCTCCCGGGCACCTGACGGACATCCTGGAGGCTTTGGCCAAGACTTCGGACCACGGCCGCGAACCCATCGAGAACACCATCACTCGATACATAGACCCGGACGATTACGGGGTACACACCGTGCTCGTGACCCCGCTAATCACCCCGGGCCTGGGGGATGTCCTGGGCGATCTGGTGCACCGAAACGTCCCCCTCACCGTCTTGTATACCGGTGATCCGCCGACGCCCCCGGTACCCGAGGGAACGGACATCTATAGCCTGGGCGGGCGAAGGAGGTGGGAGACCCTTGCAAACCGCTGAGCATCCTCCTAACCCGCTGGTCCCGAGCCTCATTCGGGCGACGGTGGATGCCTGCTGGCTCCTACCCGTCGGCATCATCGTGGCCGACGCATTCGCCGGCCATCCCGGCGGCTACGTGGGGAGCCCGGCTGTCCTCGCGGTCCTTTTCGGGACGGCGATCGGGGCGAGTCTCGCCGGGGACAGAGGCCCCGCGAAAATAGTCGGTGCGGTGATGCTCGCCGTCGTTTGGTGGTTTACCAACCGAGGCCTGTTCATCGGCCCGCATGCCTTTTCTCACTCCGGGATATTATTCGGTGTCTCTTCGGCACTGTACCTCGGAGTATCGGCCTATCGCGGCCTGGCGGCGGGAACCGGCACCTCGGCCTTCCGTTTTCCCCGGGAACTGCTGCGAGGAACCCTCGCTACCTCCGCGGTATTGCTGTACCTGAGGATCGTCGAACTCCCCATCCCCATCTGGCCCGTGCTCGTCCTACCGACGGCCATCGTCGCCATAGGGGTAATGGAAAGGAGTTCTCTTTCCGATCCGACGGGACAGGGAGCGGGACTCAGGATCGGGGGTCGGTGGGTCGTTACGATAGTGGTGGCCTTCTTGGCGCTGTTCGTAGCACTGCTCCTGACCGCCGCCACCTCCGGCGCCTTTTGGGAGGGAGTCGCATCCATACTGGGTGCAATCTTTAGAACCATTGGCACGGGCATCGCCTACCTGGCATATCCCTTCATCTACGTAATTTTTTGGCTGTTCCAGCTGGTCCGGAACCTACTTTGGGATATAGATCCCCCGGAGGAATCCACGACCCCTTCCGCTCCGGAACTGCCCGAGGAAATCGCCGAGGCCGCCACGGGCGCGGGTCCTTGGGCGACCCTGGCTTTCCAGGTACTACTGGCCGTGGGCGCGGCTTTGTTGATCTATTGGTTATTCCGAAGCGTCAAAAGGCTCGGGGAACGACCCGATCCCGGGCGGTGGGAAGAGGTCAGGGAGTCCCTTTGGGAACCGGGGATGATGGCGAGACTCTTCGACGGTCTCTTCTCGGGGCCCGATGTCGAAGAACCCGTATATCGCACGGAAACGGAACGGCGAATCAGGACGCTATACCGGCGCATACACCCGGCGGTCATACCGCTCAAGCAGGGCGCATCGGAAACCACCAGGGAGTTCCTAGGGCGCCTGGCAATCGCGGCCCCCGGCCTGGCGGAGGAACTGTCTAGGTTGGCGAAATACTACGAGCGCGCGAGGTATGGGCGCCCCGTGGAGGATGAAGCCCTAGTCGGCGAGGCGCGAGAAACCGTCGACGAGGTTACGCGGGGCTGGGAAGCCGACTCGATGAACGCGGAAGTCGAATCCGACCGAGGATGATGCGGCGAGCGGCGCAGTTCCCTTGGTTCCCCGGGGAAGAGTGCCGCCCACCTCGCGAAGGCCATTTCACTCCCGGGACTCGGTGAGTTCCTCCAGGAGATCGACGGCCGACTCCAGGACCTCCTCGGGAATATTCAGGGGTGGGGTAAGGCGAAGCACCTGGCCGCTTTGCCCGGCGGCCACGAAGAGGAATCCTCGTTCCAGCGCCGATTCCAATAGCGAGGATACCAGGTCACCGTCGGGATCCCCCGAGACCGGATCCACGTACTCGATTCCCACCATCAGTCCCAGACCTCGAACGTCCCCCACCCTCGAGAAACGTCGTGGCCAACCGTCGAGTCGGTCGAGCAGGGCTGCGCCGAGCCGCCGGGCCCTCCCGGCCAAATCCTCCCCGGCGAGCACCCTAAGGGTTGCGATGGCCGCCGCCGCGGAAACCGAGTTACCGCCGAAGGTCGTACCGTGGCTGCCCACGGGCCAATCCCCCAGGACCCCGGACGATCCGGCCAGGACGCTTATGGGGAACCCCGATGCCAGGGCCTTGGCGAGGCACATGAGGTCGGGATAGACACCGAAGGTCTCGGCGGCGAAGTTGCGACCGGTGCGCCCGAACCCGGTTTGGATCTCGTCGAAGATGAGCAATATACCGTGCTCGTCGCAGACCTTCCTGAGCCCGGCGAGAAATCCCCTGGGGGCGGGGATGAACCCCCCTTCGCCCTGCACCGGTTCGACGATGACCCCGGCCACTTCGTCGGGAGGCGCAACTCGATCCATGTGCTCGCGAAGAGCGCTCAGGCACTCCAGGGAGCAATCCCCCTCAGCCTCGCCCCACGGACACCGGAAGCAGTTGGGGTAGGGCAGGAAGCTCACACCGGGGAGCAAGGGCCCGTAGCCCCTTCGATGACCGGCCTTCGAACCCGTCACCGAGGTAGCTCCCACGGTGCGACCGTGGAAGGAGCCGTAAAAAGATATGAAGCGGAACCTGCCCGTCGCCATCCTGGCCACCTTGAGGGCGGCATCCACGGCTTCGGCGCCGCTGTTTCCAAACCAAACCATGTCCAAGTCTCCCGGGAGAAGATCCACCAGGGTTTCCGCGAGGAGTAGTTGAGCCTCGCTGGCCATGACTCCCGCCGGGGCGTGTACCACGGCCTCCATCTGCCGTCGCGCGGCCTCTATGACGTCGGGGTGGTTGTGACCTACGTTGGTCACGGCGAACCCGGACATCATGTCCACGACTTCGCGCCCATCGCTTCCTAGCAGGTGTCCCCTAGCCCAATCCACGGGTATGTTCGGCCAGTCCTCGCTCACCACCGGCGGAACCGATGCCGCGAGCCTTTTGCGCACTGTCTCCCGATCCACTATTAACATCTCCTCCCCCGGATGGTCCGGGCACCGGATCCGAAGGGGCCTATTCGCCACCGTCTTCGTATCCGCAATTCCAACACTTCACGGCACCGGGCCACGACTTCGCCCCGCACTCGGGACATCGTCCCCGGGTACCCGCTCCCAGCTTGACCCTGGGTGCGGAAAAACCGCCGGTGGCTCCCGCGCCCCTCCGGTCCGCCGGGGCACGGCTGGAGAGGACGAACACGATCACCCCCAGGGCTATTAGTACCGCCGCCACGTATAGCCAGGTCATTCGGCTCCAGCTGCCTCTTCCTCGGCCCAGAAGGCGTCGCCGCGGATGATCAGTACCGAGCAAGGTGCGTTCCTCGCGACGCGCTCGCCCACGCTGCCCAAAAAGACCGACGCTAGTCCAGTGATGCCGCGGCTACCCATGAGCACCATGTCGACTTCGCGCTTTCGCGCGGCCTTGACTATCTGGGAACCGGGATCCCCGTGGGCCAGGATACCCTCGACGTTGACTCCCTCATCCTCCATCTTCTTCATAGCCTCCTCGAGGAGTTGATTGCCGTGATCCTCGAGGAAACTCATCACGTTCACCCGCCATACGTCCACGCCTTCATAGATTGCCGTAGTGGGCACGACGTGGATCATTATCACCTCGGGAATGTCGTACTTCTCCACCATGCTGGCCGCGAATTCGGCGGCCTCGAGGGAGTGCTCCGACCCGTCGACGGCGACGAGTATTCGTTTCAGATCAGTTTTCATGTCTCTCTCCTCCTGAATGGGCGCGGATGTCGCCCGGTTGCACATTTTCTTCACCTGTCAAAGCCTATTTAAACGCCACCCCCGGCAGTTCCTCCAGCGGTCCATTCGAGCGTGTAACTAACCTGTAAGGTGCTTTTGCGCCGATATCCAGTCTATAATGTCCCAAACGCCCCCGGAAAACCGCGGGGCGCGATCTGCAATGTAGTGCAACGTAGAAGATGAGAGTCATACTCGGACAAATAGAAAGGGTGAGCAACGTGACAGGATGGTACGCTAAGGTTGGCTCCGATCGCGTAAAGACGCGAATCTGGGCCATCGCCCTGGCCCTGGCCCTCTGCCTCACACCCTACCTCGCGGCCACGGTAACCGCCGACGCCGCAACCCCTCCCGAAATAGTGGTCAACGGGGAGATCCTGCAAACCGCCTCCACCCCCATCGTGGTGGACGATCGAATCATGGTGTCCATAGCGGACATGGCCCACCTCGTCGGTGGAACCGCGCACATACACGCCGAAACCGGCGTGATGAGGTTCTTGTCGCCGTCCGCGGGATTCATACTCCAGGCCGGCGATACAATCGTTTACGGTAACCCCGAGATCTCGGAGCAACCGGTGGCCCCGGTGATGCGCGAAGGTGCCATGATGGTATCCATCCGCTTCCTATCCGATGCCTTCGGGTGGGAGTTGGGTTGGGATGCCGAAGCCGGTGCCATAAGTCTGGATTTCGACCCCCGGGATGCGGTCGAACCCGAGGAAGAGGAACCCCCCCGGGAGGAGCCGACGGACGTCTTTTCCGAGATCGGCTATACACCGAACGAAGACGAAATGAAGCTGTTCGTCAGGACGGTCAGCGCTGAAGCGCCCAATGAGCCCCTGGAGGGGCAGATAGCCGTCGCCGCCGTCATCGTAAATCGCGTATTACACGATGCCTTTCCGGGCACACTCTGGGAAGTGTTGACCGCGCCGAACCAGTTCTGCGTCGTCGAAAACGGCCAGGTGGAAAGACCTATAGTCGATGGAGCGTACGAGGCCGTGGAACGCGCCCTCGCCGGCGAAGATCCCTCCAACGGAGCGTATTTTTTCTTCGCCTATAACCGCGTATCCCGCGACAGCAGGGCCGGGCGCGACCTTTACAACAGAACGGAAACCACGCGCATCGGTGTTCACAGCTTCCGCGCCATACACTGATCCGCGGATTCCCGATACCCACTGTCCGTAACACCCGCCCCGATGGGGCGGGTGTTTTCTTTCCGACTGGCAAAGGTCGGATGGCGCGGTTATCATGGAGCCCAAGGACAAGAAACCCTCTGGAGGGAGCAATTCTTCCTTGCAAGATCAAAGAGTACGTTACCTGGCATCCGAACTGGGATTGCGCGCCGTCACCGTAGTCACGACCGATGCGATAGGCGAGGCGGGAAGCGTTCACA